>JASFLG010000126.1:0-9365 GCA_050118205.1 Pseudomonadales bacterium | reverse complement strand
TCGGCTACGAAGGCAACATCACCACGGAAGGCCACAATGCCACCGGCATGCTCGTGCAGTCCGTGGGCGGCGGCGGCGGTAACGGCGGCGGCAGCGTGACCACGGCGCTCGCGGGGGCAGGTGCCGGCGCGGGTGCGGTCTCGCTGGGTGTAGGCGGCGATGCGGGCAACGGCAGCAGCGGCGGCACCGTCCGCGCAGCGACGCGTTCCGGCACGATCACCACCAGCGGCCTGAGCGCCACCGGCATCATCGTCCAGTCCGTCGGCGGTGGTGGCGGCAACGGCGGCTACACGGTATCCGCGGGGGTCGCCGGCGCCGGGACCGGAGCCGGATCGATCAATGCGGGCCTTGGCGGCAAAGGCGGCACCGGCAGCACGGGCGGATCCGTGTTCGCCGACCTCGAGTCGGACGTGATCACCAACAACGACGAATCCACCGGCATCCTTGTCCAATCGGTGGGCGGCGGCGGCGGCAACGGCGGCTTCAGCATCGCCGGCGGCATCGCCGCAGCCGGCACGGGTTCCGGAGCCGTGTCCGTGGGTCTCGGCGGCGGCGGCGGCGCGGGCGGCGACGGCGGCGCCGTCATCGCAGCCTCCAGAGGTGCGGTAAGCACCTGGGGCGACAGCTCCGGGGGCCTGATCGTGCAGTCGGTCGGCGGCGGCGGCGGTAACGGCGGCTTCAACGTCTCGGGCAGCCTTTCTGCGGCCGGCACCGGCGGCGGCGCGGTCAGCGTCGGCCTCGGCGGCAGTGGCGGTGGCGGCGGTATCGGCGGCACGGTGACCGCCATCAGCGAAGGCGACATCTTCACCCGCGGCGACGACTCGGCCGGCATCCTCAGCCAGTCCGTCGGCGGCGGCGGTGGCAACGGTGGCTTCAACGTGAACGTGGCGCTGAGTGGCGCCGGCACCGGCAGCGGGGCGGTGGGGGTCGGGCTCGGGGGCAGCGGCGGCGCCGGTGCCGACGGCGGCCTGGTCAACCTCACCGTGACCAACGACGTCACCACCCTCGGCAAGGATTCGGTCGGGGTCATCGCTCAGTCGGTCGGTGGCGGCGGCGGCAACGGCGGCTTCAACGTCACCGTGGCCGGCAGCGGTGCCGGCACGGGCAGCGGCGGGGTCGGGGTCGGTCTCGGCGGCAGCGCGGCCGGCGGCGGCACCGGCTCAGACGTGACCAGCGATATGACGGGCAACATCCTCACCGAAGGCGAGAACTCCACCGGCCTCCTGGTGCAGAGTGTCGGTGGTGGCGGCGGCAACGGCGGCTTCAATGTGACCGCCGCCATCAGCGCCACCACGTCCGGCACCGGAAACCTGGGCGCCTCCGTGGGTCTCGGCGGCGCCGGCGGCACCGGCGGCGACTCCGGGACCGTGTTCTCCTCGCTCATGGGGGACGTGTTCACCATGGGAGACCGGGCGACCGGCGTCATCGCCCAGTCCCTCGGCGGCGGCGGCGGCAACGGCGGGGTCAACGTGTCCGGCACGCTGGCCCTCGCGAGCGGCACCTCCGGAGCCGCCAGCGTCGGCTTGGGCGGCAGCGGCGGCGATGGTGGTCACGCGGTCGGCACGGTGACGAACATCGTGACCGGCAACATCTCCACCCAGGGCGAGGGCGCCGGGGGCGTGCTCGCCCAGTCGGTCGGGGGCGGTGGCGGCAACGGCGCACTGAACGTGAGCGGTGCCATCTCCGCATCGAGCCAGGGCTCGGGAGCCGTGAGCGTGGGTCTCGGTGGGTCCGGCGGCGGCGGTGGCATGAGCTCCGAGGTCACCAACACGGTGATCGGCAACATCAGCACCCAGGGTAAGGATGCCTTCGGTGTGATCGCCCAGTCAGTCGGCGGCGGTGGCGGCAGCGGCGGCACGAACGTGAGCGGCTCTTTGTCCCTGGCCAAGACCACCTCCGGGTCCGTCGCGGTGGGTATCGGCGGTGCCGGTGGTGCGGGCGGCATGGCCGCCGACGTGACCAACACGGTCAACGGCGGGGTGATCACCCTTGGCGACAACGCCACCGCCATTCTCGCCCAATCGCTGGGCGGCGGCGGCGGCAACGGCGGGGTCAACGTCTCCGGTGCCGTCAACGGCACCAAGGAGGGGGGCGGCGCGCTTGCCGTCGGCGTGGGCGGCCTCGGCGGCGACGGCGGTGACGCCGGCAACGTGATCAGCACCGTGATCGCGCCGGAAGGCACCATGATAGGCACCGCGGGGGACAACGCATCCGCCGTGGTCGCCCAGTCAGTCGGTGGTGGCGGCGGCAACGGCGGCGTCAACGTCTCCGGCGTGCTGAACGCCACCGGTAAATCCGGTGCCAGCATCGGCGTCGGCGTGGGTGGCTTCGGCGGCGGCGGCGGCACCGCCCACGACGTGACGCTGGGCGTGGCTGGCGATGTGGTCACCGAAGGTCACGACTCGCATGGGGTGTTCGCTCAGTCCCTCGGCGGCGGCGGCGGCAACGGTGGCGTGAACGTCACCGGAGGACTCAACATCAACAAGGAAGGCACCGGGGGTGCCGCATCCATCGGTTTCGGCGGTTTCGGCGGCGGGGGTGGCGACTCCGGCGCGGTGACGGTGGCCTATCAGGGCACCATCGATGCCACACCGGACGACGACGAGGGCCCCGGCTCTCACGGTCTGCTCGCCCAGAGCCTCGCCGGCGGCGGCGGTAACGGAGCGGTGAACGTGAGCGCGGGTCTCGCGTTCTCGTCCCGGGAGAAAGGCGACGGCGACGCGCTCGTGGTCGGCGTGGGCGGCTTCGGCGGCGAAGGCGGCGATGCCGGGGCGGTGGACGTGACGGTGACCGAAGGCAGCAGCATCACCGCCTTCGGTGACGACCGGTCGGCCATCTTCGCGCAGAGTGTGGGCGGCGGCGGCGGCAACGGCGGCGTGAACGTGAGCGGCGGTATCGCCACGGACGCGCCCATCGTCCTCGGCATGGGAGGCTTCGGAGGCAACGGCGGCACGGCGGACACGGTCACGGTGACCGCCAGCGCCGACCTGCAGGCCACCGGCACGAACGCGCGCGGACTGTTTGCCCAGAGCGTCGGCGGTGGCGGCGGCAACGGCGGGCTCAACGTGAGCGGATCGATCTCCTACAACCACGAGACGGGACCGCCGGCCATCACCTTCGGCATGGGCGGATTCGGCGGTGCCGGTAACACGTCGAGCAACGTGACCGTGGCGCACCTCGGCAACATCCTGACCAGCGGCGCCGAGGGACACGGCATCTTCGCACAGTCCGTGGCAGGTGGCGGCGGCAACGGCGGGCTCAACGTGGCCACGTCTTTGATCGGCGCGGACAAGAAGGATTCCGGCGGCTACAAGGACCTTTCCATCACCGGCGGAATCGGCGGTCACGGCGGCGAGGGGGCCGACGCGGGCGACACCAGCGTCAGCTCCAGCGGCGACATCATGACCACGGGCGACTATGCCCGGGGGGTCTTTGCGCAGTCCATCGGCGGTGGTGGCGGCAACGGCGGCATGAACTTCACGGGCAACGTCGCCAAGAAGAGCTCGCTCGTCACGTTCGGCGTCGGTGGCTTCGGGGGCGGCGGCGGCAACGCGGGCGAGGTGAGCGTCTATCGCGGCGACCTCGACACCCCCGCGGGCGCAATCCTCACGAACGGTATCGGCGCGCTCGGCATCGAAGCGACGAGTATCGGCGGCGGTGGCGGCGACGCAGGCTTCAACCTGGTCGCAGCGGTGTCGCTGGCGGGCGACGCCAGTGGCGGGGGTGACGGCGGCGGCAGCGACGGTGGCGGCGACTCGACAGAGCGGCCGCACCCCAAGAACACGGGCGTAGACCCCGAGGTGTTCGTCAACTACGACAAGGTGCTCGACGAGCTGGAGGGCCGGCAGAAGAAGGACAAGGAGAGCGACAAGCAGAAGAAGGACGAGTCCGGCTTCGCGGTGCAGGTGGCGGTCGGCGGCAACGGCGGTGGCGCCGGTGACGGCGGCGACAGCAGCGTGAGCAACCGCGGCGACGTGGAGACGCTGGCGCAACAGAGCCACGGCATCCTCGCCCAGTCCATCGGCGGCGGTGGCGGCAACGCGGCCATGAACATCGCGCTCACCTATCTGAGCGGCGACTCCCTGAATCGGGGGCTGAACGTCTCCCTGGGCGGCGCACCCGGCGACGGGGGTGCCGGCGGCACGGTAAGCGTGGACCACGAAGGCACCCTCATCACCCACGGCGCAGATTCCTACGGGATCGTCGCTCAGTCCATCGGCGGCGGCGGGGGCAACGCCAGCGCGTTCATCAGCAAGGCCAAGGACGACGCGAGCAAGCTGGACATCTCCATAGGCCGACGCGGCGGCTCGGGGGGTGAGGGCGGTAGCGTGACGCTGGACAGTGCGGGCACCGTCTACACCTACGGCGACCGTTCGTGGGGTCTCATCGCGCAGAGCATCGGTAACGGCGGTGGCAACAGCTCCGCCACCACCATCTCCGGCGGCGTGCAGGGAGAGAAGGGCAAGGCCGACCGGGGCGGCAGCCTGTCCGTGGGCCTCGAGGGCGGTGAGGGCGGCGGCGCCGGTGACGTCACGCTGACGGCCCGGGGCCTGGTCGGTACCGAGGGCGCATCCGCGCATGCGATCTTCGCCCAGTCCGTGGGTGGAGGTGGCGGCAACGGCGGCGATGCATCCGCCAGCTCCGCAAACGCCAGCGTCAGCCTCGGTGGCAGCGGCGGCGAGGGCGGCACCGGCGGAACCGTAGACGTGACGAGCTCGGCGGACATCCGCACCCTGGGTGCGGACGCCTATGGTGTCATCGCGCAGAGCATCGGCGGCGGGGGCGGAACCGGCGGCAAGTCCGAGGCCACCATCGAAAGCACGGAACCGGGTGTGGACATCAGCATCGGCGGTACCGGCGGCACCGGCTCCGTGGGCGGCACGGTTGGCGTCGCCAACGCCGGCTCGATCAGCACGAGCGGCGCCAACGCGATCGGCGTGTTCGCACAGAGCCTCGGCGGCGGCGGCGGTAATGGCGGCATGAGCATCACCAGCCTGAAAACCAAGAAGAAGGAACCGACCACCGGCACAGGCACGGGTGACGGCAGCAGCGGCTCTGACGGTGGCGGCTCCGGCGGAAGCAGCGAGCCCTTTCCGGTGCAGGTCGGCGTGAATGTCGGCGGCTCGGGCGGTGAGGGGGCCGACGGCGGTAGCGTCACCGTCACCAACACCGGCAGCGTCGGCACCGGCGGACGCGCAGCGGCGGGCATCTTCGCCCAGTCCATCGGCGGCGGCGGCGGCAACGCCGACCAGGTGATCTCCAAGTTCTCGGGCGCCGGCGCCAAGATCAACACGGGCATCGGCGGGGCCGGCGGCGTGGGCGGCGCGGGCGGCGACGTGACCGTTGAGAACCTCATCGACGATGACGGCAATGCCGCCGAGATCGTCACCACCGGTGACGATGCGTACGGCATCGTGGCCATGAGCATCGGCGGTGGGGGTGGTAACGGCAGCACGGCGATCTCCGAGAACGAGCAGGAGGCCAGCTCCCTGGGAGACGCCGCTCAGGGCCCCCGCACCCTCGGTGTGTCCGTCGCCGTCGGCGGCAGTGGCGGCACCGGCGGCACGTCGGGCCTCGTCACCGTGACCAACGACGGTCGGATCGCCACCCATGGCGACGGCGCGCATGGCATCTTCGCCCAGTCCATCGGCGGGGGCGGCGGCAACGGCGGCGTCACCTACAGCAAGGATCCGGGTCTGAAAGGCATCAACAGCTCCACCGATATCGACGTCACCATCGGCGGTGTCGGCGGCAGCGGCAACGTGTCCGGCGATGTCGAGGTCCACAACACCGGCGCCATCGAGGTGTTCGGCGACGGCGCGTACGGCGTCTTCGCCCAGTCCATCGGCGGCGGTGGCGGCAATGGCGGCATGTCCGGCGCCGCGCCGGCCGAGGAAAACGGCGCCAGCACGACCGGCAGCGAGCCGGAACCGCAGTCCTACTCCCAGTTCGGGTTCTCTCTCGGGGGCGCCGGCGGCGACGGCGCGAACAGCGGCAACGTGCTGGTGGACCACCAGGGCAGCATCGTCGTGCACGGGGATGACGCCTACGGCATCTTCGCCCAGTCCATCGCCGGCGGCGGCGGCACGGCGGGCGGCACCTACTCGACTTACAGCGGCGCGGTGGCGGAGTTCGCGCTGCCGCTTCTGCTCGGCAGCCGCGATGGCGGCACCGGCGAGGCCGGCCGGGTGACGCTGAACACGGACGGCGACATCACCATGCTCGGCGATGGCAGCAAGCCGTACCTCGCCCAGTCGGTGAACGGCGGCGGCGGCAATCTGCGCCTGTCGCTCGACGCTTCCAACACCACGCTCGGTCGGGTGACCACCGGCCCCGGGAAACCGGAGGATCCGCTCAGCGCCTTCATCCACGGGCTGCTGCAGATGGGCTCCGACGCCGTGGAGGCCGGTCTCGGTGCTGCAATCGACTCGGAGCACGCCGGTGACCTGCTCTCGCTCGGCAACGGCGCCCCGGCGTCCTCTACCCAATCCATCGGTGGCGGCGGCGGCAACGCCGATGTGACCCTGACGGTGAATCCCGATGCGGTGATCGATCTCCAGTTTCTGCTCGGCGGCAGCGGCTCCGTCAACTCGAGCGGCGGCGACATCAGCCTGGTCCGCGACGGCAACGCGACGACCATGGGCGACGCCTCCGCGGCGGTGTCGGTGCAGTCCATCGGCGGGGGCGGCGGCTTTCTGAACCTGGCGGTGAGCACGGTGCCGGGACCGGAAACGGCCACCGCGTCCACGGCGATCCGGCCCACGCCGATCGCGGCGCTCGGACCTGTTCCTATGACAGAGCAGCGCACGCAATTCGCACCGCTGGCGGCCGAGACGGTCGCCATCGATCCCGCCGACAGCACCGCGTCGGTCACCCTGGGCGCGGATGGCAGCACGGGCAACGACGGCGGGGCCGTCGACGCGAGCTACACGGGCGACGCGGTCACCGAGGGTGATCTGTCCCCCGGGCTTCTGGTGCAGAGTATCGGGGCCGGCGGCGGCCAGGCTCAGGTCTCGGGCGTGCAGGCGCTGACCGTCGAGCTCGGCGGCACGAACGGTGCGACCGGCGACGGCGGAGACATCAGCGTGACGAACGCCGGCCTGGTGCAGACCAGCGGCCTGCGCTCGCACGGCGTCGTCGCCCAGAGCATCGGCGGCGGCGGCGGTACGGTGATGAGCGACGCGGGCACCACCTCGCTGGTCCTGCGCGACGCCAATGCCGGCTCCGGCGGCAACGTCACCCTGGCACAGAACGGCGACGTGCATGTTACTGGCGAAGGGGCAATCGCCGTGCTCGCGCAGAGCGTCGGCGGGGGCGGCGGCGCCGTGGACCGAACGTTTTTCGGCAGCGCCGGCGGCGACGGCGATGCAGGCGCGGTCAACGTGACCCTCGATGGCAGCGCGCAGGCGAGCGGGCAGGCAGGGGTCGGTGCGTTTCTGCAATCCGCGGCAGCGGACGACGACGGCCAGCAGAACCTCTCGCTCACCGTAGCCCGGGACGGGATGGTCAGCGGCGGTCACGACGGCATCGGTGTCTGGTTCTCGGGTGGCAGCAGCAACCGGATCTCGAACCGGGGGGCCATCGGCACCACCGACGACGTCGACGGCCTGGCCATTCTGGCAGAGGGCGGCGACAACGAGGTGGACAACCATGGCAGCGTGATCGGCTCCGTGGATCTGGGCGCAGGTACCAACAGGTTCGTGAACCGGGAAGACGCCTACTTTGCGCCCGGCGCCTCGGTTCGGCTCGGTGGCCCCGGGAACCTGCTCGGCAACGCAGGCAGCTTCTCGCCGTGGGGTGGAGGCCGCGCCGGACGTGTACTGCTCTCCGGCAGCTACGATCAGTCGGCATCCGGGACCACGTTCTCGGAAATCGACTTCGCATCGGATACGCACGACGAGCTGATCAGCACGGGAAGCGCCACGCTGGACGGCAGCATGGACGTCTCGCTGCTGAACGTGCGCTTCATTCCGGTGGGCGACTACCGCAGCACGCTGGTCTTCGCTGCCGACGGCGTGACCGACGCCGGGCTCGTTCTCGATACGAAGCCCTCCGTGGTGATCAACTACGGCCTCGACTGGACCGCCCAGGCGCTGGATCTGGGCTACGCGATCGACTTCGTGCCGGAAGGGATGGGCGACAACCTGAACGCCGTCGGCGCCTACATCAATCGGGGGCAACAGGCGGGTGGCGGCAATGCCGCCTACGGCGAGCTCATCGAGTTGCTCGTCGACCAGCCGGACCTGCCCAGCTACAAGAACGCGCTCACCCAGCTCTCCCCGGAGTTCTTCGCCGAGCAGCAGGTGGGCCTCATCGACAGCGGTGTCGAGTTCGACCGGCGACTCATGAGCTGCGAGCAGGCCGGCGGCGAGCATCGCTTCACCCGCGAAGGCACCTGTATCTGGCTGCAGTTCGAGAACGAGGAACAGTCGCTCGACCGCCACGACGACTATCGGGGCATCGACAGCTCCGCCGTGCGTATTTCCCTCGGTGCTCAGAAGACGCTCGAGAACGACTGGACGTTCGGCGCCGGTTTCTCCCGGGAGCGGACCGAGAGTGACGGATTCGGGGAGCGCTGGCAGTCGAGCACCCTTCTGTATCAGCTCGGCCTGTCGGCCAAGCGACGGTTCGGTGCCTCCAAGATCGCTGCCGTGCTCGGCTATGGCTGGAGCGATGCGGACTCGAGCCGCAGCGGCGTGCTCCTCGAACCGTTCAACACCGACCTGTCACGGGACGCCGACATCTTCTCGCTGACCGTCCGCGCTCAGCACGATTTCGAGGGCCGGTTCTGGTATCTGCGGCCCATGATCGATCTCGGTGTGCTGCACCTGCGTGCCGACAGCGCCAGCGAGCAGGGTCTCGGCGCCGCAGGCCTCGTGTTCGATGACTACGACGAGACGCACACCTGGATCCGTCCGGCCATCCAGCTCGGCCGGGAGTTCGAGCTCGGCACCGACTACCGGCTTCGCTTCAACGTCGGTGTCGGCGCGCAGCAGTACCTCAGCGACACGCATACCACGGTGAAAGCCGGCCTGGCCGGCGCGCCGGACGGCATCGCGCCGATCTCCATGGACGCGAGCCTGGGCGACCCTCGCTACGACGCTACGGTCGGTGTGGACTTTCTCACCACCGACAACGTGGTGGTAAAGCTCCACTACCAGCGGAGCTGGTCGGATCACCGCGATGCAGATGCCGTGCGCCTGAAGCTCGAGTACCCGCTCTAGCGAACAGGTTCACGCGCGAACGCATCTCGAATCCGCGTCGGGACGCGAAAAAATCTGGAGATTTCCGCCCACGGCGCGTGTATAGTCGCCGCCGTTCGGAATCTCCCGCCCCGATCTCCAACTGAGTCTCGACTCTTTTCA
>JASFLG010000125.1:0-9375 GCA_050118205.1 Pseudomonadales bacterium | reverse complement strand
GCGATGCGCGCGCCGTCGAGACGCTCACCGGAATCAAAGAGCACGCCGGTAACCGGCTCGGCGACGCCGAACGCCTTCTGGGCAGCCGCGGCGGTCAGCGCTGCTTTGAATCCTGCGACTCGCTCGTCGCTCAGCTGCAACTCGACGAACCGCCGTTGTATCGCGTAGGCGTCGTCCAGGTTCAGCGCCTGGAGCCCGGCGCTGACAGGCGCATAGGCCGCACCACGCTGCCTTGCCTGGAACAACCCCTCTGCCAGATGGTCGATCTGCATTTCGTTCCTTCCCGTCAAAGAAAGCCGTATGAGGCCGGATCGTCAGCTAAAGTACGCGCTGAGCACAGTGAAGGCGAGATCCCAGGTGGGTACAAGCAGAGTCTTCGGGCTCGAGAAGGGCAGGGTCTATCCTCACCAGGCTGCCCGGGCGCTGCTGAATCCGTTGCGGAGACTGATCGTCTCTCCGGACAGACTCGTCCGCTGGATGGGTGTGCGAGCCGATGATCGCGTGCTCGAGCTCGGCTGCGGTCCCGGCTACTTCAGCCCCGCCCTCGTTCGAGCCGCCGCAACGGGAACGGTCGTTCTGTTCGACGTGCAACGGGAAATGCTGCAGATGGCCCGTGATCGTGCCGCGGGCGTCGGAACCTGTCAGCTGGTACAGGGTGACGCGCTGGCGTTGCCTTTCGCAGCAGCGAGTTTCGATCGGGTGCTGATGGTCACCGTCCTGGGCGAGACCGGTGATCCGGGCGCCTGCCTCCTGGAGATTCATCGAGTGCTGAGCCCCGGCGGATGTCTGGTGAACGTAGAGCAGCGCGGCGACACCGACCGGATTGATCGACCGGAGATGGTACGTCTGGCAGGTGCGGCGGGCCTGATGATCCAGCGGGAATGGTCGGGCGGCCTGGGGCTGAGTCGCGGCATCGAGCTTGTTGCCGTTTGAGGGCGTTCCCTCAGCTGGCTGCAGCACGTCAGCGGGTGAGGTAGTCGGCGAGCATCGGGTCCGACAACACCACGAGTCAGGAGATCATTCGCTGGACATCGAGCTGCGGCTGCTGCACGATTGTGTGGCCCGCCTTGTTCTGCGGCCGTGCAGAAACACTGCAGAAACGACCACAGAGAAGTACCGATCTGCAGTAATCTGCCCAGGAGTCACCCATGACCGAGCCGTCTACCCGCATCGATCCGATCGGTGAGGATCTCTACCGCATCAGCACGCCTATGGGACCGGACGTGGTTCCCGGAGGATTCACATTCAACCAGTACCTGCTGGTGGACGAAGCGCCGCTTCTGTTCCACACCGGCCTGCGTGGCCTGTTCGGCGCGGTGCGCGCCGCCATCGACTCCGTGCTGCCGGTGGAGCGGCTGCGCTACGTGGCGTTCTGCCATGTGGAAGCCGATGAGTGTGGAGCGCTCAACGACTTCCTGGCCGTGGCGCCGCAGGCGGAACCGCTCTGCAGCCAGGTCGCGGCCATGACCAGCGTCGGTGATCTGGCTGACCGGCCGCCCCGCGTGCTTGCCGATGGCGAGCGCCTGTCTCTCGGCCACCACGAGGTGATGTGGATCGATGCGCCCCACGTGCCGCACGGCTGGGAGAACGGTTTTCTGTTCGACAATCGCGACCGCACGCTGTTCTGCGGCGACCTGTTCACCCAGGGCGGCAGCGAGCACGAGCCGCTGGCCGAAGACGTGCTCGAGTCCAGCGAGCAGATGCGTGCCTCGCTCGACTACTTCGCGCACGGTGGCAATACGCGCCCGGTGCTGGAACGCCTGGCCGCGCTGCAGCCCCAGACGCTGGCGTGCATGCACGGCAGCGCGTATCGCGGCGACGGGGGCGCGTTGCTGCGAGGGCTGGCCGATCGGCTGGGCGCCTGACGCCCGCCCGGGCGCACCAGGTGCCCGTGAGACTTTCGTGAATATTCCGCGGTAGGGTAGCCTGCAGGAAGGTTGCGCAGGTCGGAACAGGTCGTTGCATGGGCCGTCGAATACTGGTCGTGGAGGACAATCGCGACATTGCCGAGCTCGTCCGGCTGCATCTGGCCGACTACGTGGAGGAGGTCGATGTGGCGGTCGATGGGATCGGTGGGCTCGCTCAGGCGCGCGCTGGGGCTTACGACCTGATCATTCTCGATCTGATGCTGCCCGGCCTCGATGGCATGGAAGTCTGCCGCCGGCTGCGCCAGCAGGGCCGTTACACCCCGATTCTGATGCTGACCGCCCGCTCGAGCGAACCGGATCGCGTTGCCGGCCTGGAAAACGGCGCAGACGACTATCTGACCAAGCCGTTCTCCGTGCGAGAGCTTGTCGCGCGGGTGCGGGCGCTCTTCCGTCGCGTCGATGCCCTGGCAGGCAAGGATGACGGCGCCAGCCTCATCGAGCAGGGTGATCTCGTCGTCGATTGCGACCGGCACACCGCTACGGTCAAGGGCAAGCCGCTCACGCTGACCGCGCGGGAGTTCGATCTGCTGGCGCACTTCGTGCGCCATCCGGGACGGGTCTATCGCCGCGAGCAGCTGCTCGATCAGGTCTGGGGGGCCGGCTACGAGGGCTACCAGCACACCGTCAACTCGCACATCAACCGGCTGCGCGCGAAGATCGAGAGCGACCCGGCGAATCCGCGCTATATCCTCACCGTGTGGGGCGTGGGCTATAAGTTCGCGGACGCCACCGATACCGCCTGAGGGCTCCGTGGTCCACTCACTCTATACGCGCCTCGCCGTCATCCTGACCGCGCTGTTCAGCATCACCGGGTTCGTGTTCGTTCTGCTGCTCGGTCAGGCGACGGAGCGCTATGAGCGGGAGGTGAGCCAGCAGCTCAACGCTTCGCTCGCGAAGCACATTGCGGACGATGCGCTGCTCATGACCGCGGAAGGCGTCGATCAGGAGGCGCTGGAACGGGTGTTCCACATGCTCATGGTGATCAACCCCAACATCGAGCTGTATCTGCTCGACGGTAACGGGCACATCCTGGCCTACTCGGCGCCGCCGGGAAAGGTACGTCGTGCGTCGGTCGCGCTGGGCCCGATTCGTGAGTTTCTCGCCGGTGCGTACCAGACGCCCCTGCTTGGCGAGGACCCACGCGACCCGACCGGCCACAAGGTGTTCTCGGTGGCGCCGGTGGAGGCGAACGGCGTTCTGGAGGGCTACCTCTACGTGATCCTCGCCAGCCAGCAGTACGAGAGCGTGGCGCAGATGCTCGGTGGGAGCTACGTGCTCAAGAGCAATGCCATGCTGGTTGCGGCAACGGTGGGGTTTGCGCTGATCGCGGGCCTGCTGCTGTTCGGTCTGCTGACGCGCCGGTTGCGATCCCTCGATCGTGCGGTGGAGGCGTTCCGGTCTGCGGATTTCACCGGCACGCTACCCGAGCCTCGACCGGATGGTGACGAGATAGATCGCCTGACCCGTAGCGTGCGCGACATGGCGGAACGCATTGCTGCTCAGGTCGCGAGGCTCGAGGACACGGACGCGCTGCGTCGGGAGCTGGTGGCGAACGTTTCGCACGACCTCCGCACACCACTGGCCTCCCTGCAGGGCTACCTGGAAACCCTGCAGATGAAGGACGCCGAGCTCAGCCCGTCCGAACGGCTGCGCTATCTGGAAGTGGCGCACAATCAGTGTGACCACCTCGCGCGCCTGGTGGCGGAGCTGTTCGAGCTCGCGCGTCTGGATGCCAACGAGGTCCAGCCGGTGCTGGAACCGTTCTCGCTTGCCGAGCTGATTCAGGACGTGCTGCAGAAGTTCGAGCTGCGCGCCGAGCAGGGCGGCGTGACGTTGGAGTCGCGTTGCGACGAAGCGCTGCCGTTCGTGGTGGGCGACATCGCGTTGATCGAGCGGGTGCTGGACAACCTGATCGACAACGCGCTGCAGCACACACCGGAAGACGGCACCGTCGCCGTGGCCGCCCAGGCGACCGACGGCGTGCTGCTGGTGCAGGTCGTCGACACCGGAACCGGCATTCCGGCCGATCAGCTGCCCCACGTGCTGGAGCGTTTCTATCAGACCGCGGACGCCCGGGGCGGCAAAGGGGCCGGGCTCGGGCTCGCGATTGCGCGCCGCATCGTCGAGCTGCACGGCAGCGTCATGCGCGCCGCGAGTGAGCCGGGCCGGGGCTCGGTGTTTTCCTTCGATCTGCCCGCGACCGCCGCCTCCTGAGGCAGCTTGGTCAGAACAGGCGGTGCTTCGGGCGGATGGGCATGGAGAAGACGAGCCGGAAGTCGTCCGTGTCCTTCGTCAGACCGATCACCGCCGAGGCGTTGATCAGCGAGCCCTGCGCCACCAGCGTCGAGCCGCCGAGAATCAGCGAGGCGAAGGTCCGATCGGTGCCGCCGATGGGGTCGCCGGCCACACGGGTCTTCCACTGATACCCGCCGGCGATGGAAATCTGCAGGGAGGTCTCCGGGCTGAGCGCAACGAACCCCCCGAAGCTGCCTGACAGGGTCGGGCCCGGGCGAAGCCGATCCTGCTCGAAGGCGTACTCGTAGGACAGTCCGGTCACGAAGGCGATGGGATCCTGTCGCTTGATGGCCGTCAGAGATCCCTGAAGCTGGTTGAAGCCGTCGCCTAGCGGTATGCCGTTCGCGGTTTCGCCGCTATCCGAATCCCAGGACAGACGCCCCACCAGATCCGGACGCCAGCGACCTTCCCGGAGCAGCGTCTTGGCGAGCCCGACGCGCACGTCACCCCAGCCCGAGTCCGAGCGGCTCGATGTGTCGATGGGCGCGAAGCCGAGCTGGGTCACCGTCTGCACGTTGCGCCACCGGTAGGGAACCTGAACCTCGAGCTGCGAGTCCCAGGGCAGCCCGAGACGCAGCCCGATGCCCAGGGAGAGATCGTTCGTGTTGCGCTCACGCTCGCCGGCGAACACCTCGCCACCCGCCGGCACGAGCGACGCGGTCGACGCCTCCTGTCGTGCGTAGGTGAACGTGGGCTCGATATCGAGCACCCCCGACGGCAGGAGCAGAGCGCCTTCCAGGGTCAGCGAACGCTCGAGCGCTCGCGCGAGCGCATCCTCGTCGACCACCACGCGTCCGGGCACCGCTTCCCGGTCGGGGGCGCCGGTCGCCGCCGGCGCCGTGGCAGGCTCCGCGGCGGGCGGCGTGCCGGCGAGGCGGGCGTCCTGGTCGATCCCGACCCGCTCCTCCAGCGCCTGCACGCGGTCGAGCAGCTCGCTGATCACCCGGTCGCGATCCTTCAGTGCCCGTTCGAGCTCGGCGACCCGGTCGTCGCCGGAGTCTGCGGCCGCCGCAGAGAGCGCCAGCATCAGAGCCGATCCGCCGCACAGCAGCCATTTGATTGATGAGTGCAAAGTCAGCCTCCCGCGTGCGCCATCACCGCAGCACCGCGAAGTCCCGCGACCGGGCCGACAGGCGTCCGCCGGGGGCCAGGTTCCCGGATTCGGTCACCACGAAACCGGTACGTCCGAAGTCCCGGTAGACGATCCAGCCGTGCATGAACTCGGGTATCGACATCGTGACGTTGCCGAATGCCGGGTCGGCCAGCAGCACCTCGCGCTGCGTGGCCCCGCGAAACACCACGAAATGCGGGTAGCCACGCAAGCTGACCGGCACGATGACGGGGGCGCGGGCCAGAAGATCGTCGAGCGTGAGGTTGCCGAGCCCGATCCCCTCGTAGCCCAGCGAATCCACGTAACGTTTCAGATCGAGCAGGGAGAACCCCTGCCGGATGCGCACCAGGTCCGGGTTGGCGAGATACTCCGGACGGTCGATGAGCCCGAGAGCCACGGACCGCTCGGTGGCCGGCACGCCGTACTGATAGCGCAGCACCGTGGCGAGCGCCGCCGCGGCGCAGCTGAGCTCCCAGCGCTGCAGGATCACGTTCTGCTGACGCATCTCCAGCACGGAAGAGACCGGACGCGTCGAGCCCTGCACGCTGGCGGACGCAAGCAGCAGCGTCGATGCCAGCGCGAATACGAAAACTTTCCCCATGGGCCGCCAGCGGCGCCTCACGGCGCCGCTTCGGATCCTCCTCGCCCTTCGGCTTATCTGGCCCAGATGGCCGTGTAGCTCGTATCGCCCGGCTTGTTGAAGGGCCCGCCGGGGTTGGAGCCGTCGCCGTCGCCGTTGGTGGCGTGCAGCGGCACCATGACGTCCGGACCGCCGATGGTGTAGTAGCCTTCGATGCCGAGCGGCCCGCCCGGGCCCTCGCCATCGCGGAAGACGGCGTCGGTGGACAGCACGGGGCAGACGAAGCCTGCGACGAGCTGCACGCCGCCGGCGGCCACGGCATCCATCTGGGTGTCATCGAGCACCACCGGCGCCGCGAGGGCTCCGGAGGCATAGAGACATCCGGCTAGCAGGGTCGAACCCAATCTGATCATCATCTGTGAATCCTCCTTGGTCGGTTTGACGAGGCGGCGGACCGGAGGTCGAGCCGCCCCGTGCGCGAGAAGCACAGGTAATCAGGAATCTGTCACAGGAGTATCACGCGGTGCTCGTCGTATCGATGCACCCCGTCCGCACGTTGCAAGCTACTGACTTTTGGGGTTTTTCAGGCTTCTTCAGGACTCTTCAGAAAGCTTCGCGGCCGGCTTCAGGCATTTCCCTCCGGCAGACGCCACTGTCTGCATCGTCGCCCGAGTGGCACCCGACGAGAGACCGCAGAGATGTTCGACGCCAGAATCCAACGTGCAGAGCGCGCCCGCGTGAACCCGGCGCATGCATACTTTCCCCGGTGGGCCAGGATAGGAGCCCTTCTCCTGCTGGGCCTGGCCGCCGCTGCGTGCGGCGGTGGTGGCGGTGGTGGTGGCGGCAACAGCGGCAGCGGTTCCACCTCTGCCGCACCCTCCCTGAACCTGTTCGGCACGGTGCTCGACATCGAGATGTCGCTCACGACCACTGCGGACGTGATTACGCTGCGCGGCGAGCTGAATCCCGAGTACACGAGGGACGACACCTGCGACAACAGCACGATCGTGCACCGACAGATCATGGATCTGTCCTGGTCCAACCTGACGACGGGTGAGCGCGGCAACGGCGCCGCGTACCTGGACTGCCGGCCCTCCGGGCTGATCTTCGGCCCGTACATCTTCGAGACCTGGACGACGACGCCGATCGGGCTCGATTGGGGTGAGAACGTCTTGGAGGTGGACACGTACGATGAGGGCAAGCACATCGGTCGGCAGCGCTTCACGGTGCGACGTGTCGACGGCGTGGCCCCCACCATCCGGTATCGGTACCCGGGGGTCGGGACGAACGTTCCCACGAACCACGTGATCCAGGTGTACTTCAGCGAGGCGATGGATGCGACTTCCCTGACGGGACGGCTGCGCCTGATCGATGCGCTCGGAAGCGCAGTCTCCGGAACCGATCGTTACGATCCGCTGCATCACGTGCTCACCTTTGAACCGGACGCGGATCTGGGTCCCGCCGGGACCTATCGGGTGGAGCTCGATGGTCGTGTCAGCGACGCCCATGGTGTCGAGCTGGGTGAGGACGAGGTCTGGACGTTCGATACCGGTGACGCGCCGGATACCCAGGGTCCGTTCGTGGTCGAGCGCCTGCCGGATGGAACCTGCGTCTGCAGTCAGGAGACCGTGGTGCTCTCGGTGGTGTTCAACGAGCCGCTCGATCTCGACTCGATCACCCGGGACACGTTCTACGTGCAGGACGACGCCGGTCAGAGTGTTTCCGGCGAGCTTCATGTCGTCGGAGACCGGCTCGAGTTTCGTCCCGAGTCGGCATACGCGAACGACCGCGCCTACACGGCAACGATCACGGCCGGGGTCCGGGATGCCACCGGATATGCCATGTCGCAGACGGTGGCCTGGACCTTCCGCTATGCCCCGGTGAGCGCACTCGGGAGCTGGGAGACGCTGCGGCAGCTCGACCGGCCGACCCTTGGCGCGACGTCCGCATGGGACGGCATGGCGCTGCACCTGTGGGGTCAGGCGTCGGGACCCTACAAGGATGCGTCTGAGTGCGCGCCGGATGACCTGGTCTGCCAGGACGAGATCGTGACCCGTGGGCTGGGACGGCGCTTCGATCCCAATGCCGGCGAGGTCACGATCACGGCGATCGCGCGCTCGCCCCTGCGCGACGCGGTGCTGCTGCGGACCGATCGCGAGATCCTGCGTTATGGCGGCCAGGCCGACGCCGGCCCGGTTGCCGAAGCGCAGCGTTACGATCCGATGGTCGCTGACTGGGAGAACCTCAGCAGCTACTGGGAAGAGGACGGCACGTACTACTTCCTCAAGGGTCTCGTGCACCACACGGCGATCTGGACGGGCACGGAGATGATCGTCTGGGGTGGCGATCGCGGCTTCGACGGCCTGACCAACCGCGGCTGGCGCTATGACACGCTGCACGACACCTGGTCGGTCACGGGGCCGGCGCCATCGGTGGACGCCTCACTGCACCTGACCGAGGATCCGAATGCCCCGGCGGCGCGCCAGCAGCACGCCGCCGTCTGGACCGGCACGGAGATGTTCGTCTTCGGAGGCCGCGATGCGGCTGGCCAGCCGCTTGGCGACTCGGCCGCCTACGACCCGGCGACCAACACCTGGCGCGCGATCTCCGGCGCGGATCGAGCCGGCCTGGGTGCGGTCAGCGCAGTGTGGACCGGTGCCAGGGTGCTGGTCTGGGATGGCGGGCAGGACGTGCCCCTGCCCGAGAACGGGGATCGGCAGGCGAGCAGCTCGATCAGGCAGTACGACCCGGTTGCGGACGAGTGGACGCTGTCCTCCGCCCCCTGGGCGCCCCGGTTTCTGCCCGAGCTCGGCGCCTACCAGGCCTTCTGGACCGGGGATGCGATGCTCGCGGTGGGTGTGGAGGCCTTCGAGCTGCAGGGTTACGACCCGGAGTTCGGGCAGCTGCGGCGCATGACGATCGGGGCCTACCTGTACCGGCCCGAGACGGACGAATGGCTGGAAGGCAGCAAGCTCGAGGTGACGAACGTGAGGGTCGGATCCGTGCCGGACGCGTTCACGGCCGCATGGACGGGTGATCGGGTGCTGCTGTTCGACGGGGAGTCCATCTACTCGTTCACGCCGGGCGCTATCCGGTGAGCCTGGCGACACCCCGACGGCAGGCGGCGAGAATGCGTGCCGAAAGTCGGGGATCGTCCACAGCCCTGGAGAGGTTGAGACCGCCGATGCACAGCACCAGAAACACGATGGCCTCATCGAGCTGCTCGTCGTCGACGGGGTCCTCCTCATCACAGATGGCCTGCAGCGTGGTCTCCACCCGGGCGCGATAGGCCTGCTTGAACGCCTCTGTTGCGGTCGGGACCTGGCTCACCAGTGTCCCGATCGCACATCCGTTCGCGCGATTGTCTCGATGCGACGGGCTGAGGTAAGAGGCCGCCAGACGATTCAGGCGTTCCGGCCAGGTTTCGCCTTCGCGCCTGCCGCCCTCGAACCATCGGGGCT
>JASFLG010000124.1:0-9379 GCA_050118205.1 Pseudomonadales bacterium | reverse complement strand
GCCTTGCCGAGCATCACGCCGTTGATCGCGCCGGCGGACGCGCCGGCGATCACGTCCACGACCACCCGGAAGTGGCAGCGCTCATTGACGCGCTTCAGGATCTCGAAGTAGATCGCCTCCGTATCGTGCTCGCGGTGGTCGGCGCTGTCCCTGTACGCCGCCGTCTGCGCCCGTTCGCGCCCCATCTCGTGAAGCACCTTGGAGGCACGGACCAGCTTCAGGAGCTCCTTGGTCACACCGTGCATGTACACGGCCAGCGACGCGCCGCCGTAGATCACCACCGCCAGTCGGAGCTCACGCTTGATCATCCGATCCGCCTGGTAACGCTGTCAGCTCCGGTAGGGGTCAGTCCGGTAATCCCAGCACCCGTTTGGCAATGATGTTGCGCTGAATCTCGTTGCTGCCGCTGTAGATGGAGCCGGCACGGTAGTAGAGCCAGCGGCGAACGGCCTCCACCTGCGCATCCCCGAACGCGTGCGTATCCATCACCGGCCCGTCGGAGCCCCGCACCCGGATGAGCAGATCGTAGTAGGTCTGGGTGAGCTCGCTGCCGTATACCTTGAAGATCGACGTCACCGGTCCCGGCGTGCCGCCGTCGGACTCTTCCACGGCGCGGCGCTGCGCGAGGCGGAACACATGGTGGTTCATCTCGTAGGCGATCACCTCGGCACGCACGGACGGATCGCTGATACGCCCGCCCTCCTCACCGAGGCAACGCCGTGCCTCGGCCACCAGCGAATTCGTTTCCTTCTCCGTGCTGCCGGAGACGAGCGATTCCATTCCGGAGCGTTCGTGCTGCAGCAGCCGCTTGCCCACGCTCCAGCCCCGGTTCAGCTCCCCGACCAGATCGTCCTTGCTGGCAATGGCGTCGTCGAAGAACGTTTCATTGAAAGGGGACTCGCCGCTGATCAGGCGTATGGGCTTCACGGTGACGCCCTCCTGATCCATGGGCAGCAGCAGGAAGCTGATCCCCTCGTGCTTGGGCGCCTCCGGATCCGTGCGCACCAGAATGAACATCCAGTCCGCGTACTGAGCGCCGGAGGTCCAGATTTTCTGGCCGTTGATGACGAAGTGATCACCTCGATCCTCGGCCCGGGTGCGGAGACTCGCCAGGTCGCTGCCCGCACCGGGCTCGCTGTAGCCCTGGCACCACTCCACTTCCGCGCGGGCAATCCGTGGCAGGTGGCGCAGCTTCTGATCCTCCGTGCCAAGCTCGAGGAGCGTCGGCCCGATCATGCTGGCGCCGAAACTGGACAGTGCCGGGCGGGCCCGGATCCGCCGCATCTCCTCCAGCAGAACCACGTACTCGTCCTTGGACAACCCGGCACCACCATAGGCGACGGGCCAGGTCGGGACGGTCCATCCCTTCTCCACCATACGCTCGAGCCAGACCCGCGTGTCCGGGTCCTCGATGGGGATCCTGCTCGAGCCATTGGAAACAGGCCCCGGGCCTCTGGCTCCGGGCGGGCAGTTCTCCTCGAGCCAGGCCCGTGTTTCCCGGCGAAAGTCCTCGATCGATGTGCGCTCCGACATGAATCCCCCAAAATCCAAGGTCCCGGACGATTCAACAATAATTCGCAGCCGATGTGAAACGGGCCCGCCGCACGGAGGATCCCGGAATCGGCAACTACTCCCTGTTCGACAGAGACCGATCCGCGTCAGCGCTGCGCCGGCAGACGCGCAATCCCCTCGGTGTGCTTCTTCACGATGGCGTCGTAGGTGCCGTCCTTCTTCATTCCCGCAATCGCGGCATCGAAAGCGGCGACGATCTCGGGGGCATTCGGATTCTGCCGGCTCACGCCGATGCGCAGCGCACGTCTCGCCAGCGGCTTCGGAAGCACCTCGAAATCCTTCAGCGCATCCGGCATGTAGCTCGAGATCTGCTGGACGATCGACCACTTGTCGCCCACCACTATGTCCACCTTGCCGTGACTCAGCTGCAGGAGGTTCTGCAGAAGATGAGCGTTGGCCACCCGGATCAGGTTGGGGTCCGCGTCAAATGCCTCGTCATACGCATACCCCCGGACCACCCCGATCGGGTGGCCGTACAGATCCGCGAGCGCTCTGAACTCGATCGGCTCGCCGCGCCGGATCAGCAGGATGACGTCGTTGAGCAGATAGGGCTCGCTGAACAGCAGCACCTCCTTGCGGGCTTCGGTCTGCCAGACAGCGGCCGCCACGTCGTACACACCCACCGCCACCCCCTCGTAGGCGCGCGACCAGGCCTCCAGTTCGGGCGCCACGTCGTAACCCGCCCGGGCCAACGCCGTGCGCACCAGGTCAACTGCCAGCCCACCCTCAGGGAGCTGATCGTCCACATAGGGTGGCCAGATGCTGCCTGCTACCTTCAGGGTCGTCGCCGCGTCCACCCTCGTGGGAATCCCGGCCGCGGCCACGACGACGAACGCGAGGCCCACCAGGGCGATGGTTCGAAGGTGTCCGCTCGTCGGCGGCACCCGCCTGGTCACCGTATTCAATGCGCTCTCCCGCGAGATCGAGTCGCGTAGATTATTGCCGGCGTCGCCGCGCGTCTCAACGCGCGGTGCGCGCTATCAACCCCCCCGACCATTGGCTAGAATCGCGCCTCTCGCCGGAGGATCCATGCGCCTCATTGCCATCACGCTCGCACTGATTCTGCTGCCGCTTGCCGGCTGCACGGCGAGCGGTGGCGATGCGACGCCCAGAACCCTGAGCTTCGATGGCCTCACCCCTGTCGACGGCACGATCATGCAGCAGGTGTGGGTGCGCGAAGGCTTCAGTCTCGCCGGCTACAGGAAGGTGATCCTCGACAGCGCTGCCATTCAGTTCCGCCCCGTCACGCGGAAGACGCCGGCCGGGCTCGCAAGCGCCGCGGTGCCGTTTCCGCTGGATGCGGCCCAGCGGGCCGAGATCTCCCGGCTGATCACGCGTGAGTTCGACCGGGCGCTGAACCGGCTCACCCTGGAGCGGGTGACGGAGCCCGGACCTGACGTGCTCAGGGTCCGCGGCTCCATGCTGGACGTGGCGGTCCGCGCGCCAGCGGGTGGGAGCGAAGCGCGCTACGATCTGGAACCCATCGGGCAGCTCACCTTCGTGGTCGAGCTGATCGACTCCCAGACCAATACGGTGCTGGTGCGCGCTCTGGACACCCGCGCCCCGCAGATCCCCGGTCGCGACTACCCATCCAGCACCGCGAGCGATCGCAAAGCTGCTGCAGCCCTCATCGGTCGGTGGGCGGATATGCTGGTGGATGCGCTGAACGACCTCACACGAATCGACCAGCTTCAGGGAGCGCAGACATGACCCGAAGACCCACGTGCGGCCCGCTCGGCCTTCTGCTGCTGGCGTGCGCGGCCATCGCGCTCGTCGGCTGCACATCGAAACCCACCGGCTACAGCGACTTCGATGCAGGCACCGACTTCTCGGGCTTTCGAACGTTCGCTTTCATGCCCAAAAACACACTGGTCGTCTCCGCGCCGGCACCGGTCAACCCGGCGCTCGAATCCATCCTCAGGGAGGAGGTTCGCGCCTACCTGACCCGGCGCGGCTACGGGTACTCGGCCGACGCGGACGAGGCGGATTTTCTGGTGGGCTTCGCCGTCGGCGCCACGCCCACATCACGAACGACTTCATTCGGCGACAACTCCAACCAGGTACGCATCGTGGGCCAGGCCGTCGAGGCCGAGACGGTCACCCAGGACGCCACCACGGCCGGCCTGGTGATCGATTTCTACGACCGTCCCTCGGGCCGCAAGCAGTGGATGGGCTGGACCGTGCAGGAGATGAGCATGGGCGACCGCATGGAGCTCCGCCAGACCGTGCACGACGCCGTCACCATCATCCTCGCGAACTTCCCGCCGGAAGCCTGAGCGCGGTACTCAGGCCGGATAGACGTAACTCGCCTCCAGGCCGAGCGGCAGTCCGATCAGCCAGTAGACAATCAGGAACGCCGACCAGACAACAAGAAACCCCACGGCGTAGGGAAGCATCATGGCGACCACCGTGCCGATCCCCGTCCGTGTCACGTAACGCTGGCAGAACACCACCACGAGCGGGAAGTAGGGCATGAGTGGCGTGATGATGTTGGTGGAGGAGTCTCCCACCCGGTACGCGGCCTGAGTGAGGTCCGCAGAGATGCCGAGCTGCATGAGCATGGGCACGAAGATCGGCGCGAGCAGCGCCCACTTCGCTGACGCGGACCCCACGAACAGGTTGATCACGCCGGTGATCAGGATCAGCCCGAGCACGGTCATCACTGCCGGCATCTCCGCCGCCTTGAGCCAGGCGGCGCCTTCGAGGGCGAACAGAGCGCCGAGGTTGGAGCGTCCGAACTCGGCGATGAACAAGGACGCGAAGAACGCCATGACGATGTAGTAGCCCATCCCGCTCATCGCCTGGGTCATGCCCGCGACGAGGTCGCGGTGGGTGCGCACGGTGCCCGCAACGTACCCGTAGACCACGCCGGGGATGAGAAACAGCAGAAAGATCAGCGGCACGATGCTCCTCATCAATGGCGCAGCCGACGCCGCGAGCTCGCCGTCCGGTGCCCGCCAGGCGGAACCCTCCGGGTAGGTGGTGAGCAGCAGCGTGCCCAGGGCCACGGCCATGGCCGCCAGGGCCGCAGTGAGCCCGGCACGCTCCGCATCCGCGAGCGGCTCCATCCGCGCTTCGCCGGCCAGATCCCCGTCCTGGTCCAGATGAGAAAGCCTCGGCTCGACCAGCCGCTCGGTGACGTACCAGCCGAGACCGATGATGAGCAGGGTGGACGCGGAGGTGAAGAACCAGTTGTTCAGCGGATTGAGGATCAGCGCCGGGTCGATGAGCTGGCCGCCGGCCTGGCTGATCCCCTGCAGCATGGGATCCAGAGCGGAGGGAACGAAGTTGGCGGAGAAGCCGCCGGAGACGCCGGCGAACGCCACCGCGATGCCTGCCAGCGGGTGCCGCCCGGCCGCCTGAAAGATCACCGCGCCGAGCGGAATCACCAGCACGTAACCGGCATCCACCGCGCTGTGGCTGATGATGCCGATGAGCAGCAGCATGGGGGTGAGTAGCCTGCGCGAGGTGACGTTCAGCAGGGCGCGCAGGCCGGCGCGGATGAATCCCGTGTGGTCGGCGACGCCGATGCCGAGCATCGCCAGGAGCACCACGCCGAGCGGGTGAAACTGCACGAACGTGGTGACCATGGTCGAGAAGAAGCTGGTGATTGCCGTGCCGGTGAGCAGGTTCTCCACCACGATGGGTGCGCCGGTGCGCGGGTCGATGTGCGCGTAGGAGAACTGGGCCATGACCGCCGAGAGCAGCCAGACCGCGATCAGCAGCACGAAGAAGAGCAGCGCCGGGTCGGGCAGCCGGTTGCCGAGGTTCTCGATGCGATCCAGCGCGCGCGCAAGGAGCGTATCTCCGCCCGTGCCTTCCGCTCTCTCCAGCGCCCCCGGATCAGTCATCCGCGGCCGCAGCCTCCAGCGCCGGGGACCGGCCGAGCATGAAGAACACGTAACCACCGACGCCCCCGGCCAGTCCCTGCATCATTAACCCCGTGAACAGCCGCGTCGCGGGCACCGGGTTGACGTTGAGCACGAGCGGCATGATCAGGTGCATCACGACGATCGCCGTGAAGAACCCCGCCACGTAGCCGATCCAGCGCCAGCCGGGCCGGTTACGGCACACCAGCAGGATCACGGGCAATGCCAGCAGAAAGGCCACACCGATGAGCGGTGCGTAGGTGAGGAACATTCCGAACAGATCGTGAATGGTCGCGTGTGCCCAGATACCGAAGTCGATGTTCATGCCCATCATGGTGAGCGCGCCGAGCACGTGCTGCGTGGCCAGCACGGCGCCGATGGCATAGGTGACGAGCACGGCCATGAGAAAGGCCCCAACCGAACGGATCACAGACGCTTTCACCCCTCATGAGCTTTGCCATAGGATACTCACTTCCAATCCGCTTGCACGTTCGGATGCCGCGACACCTTGCCACAATCACCTCAGCCCTCGTCGTCGTCTTCGCGGCGTGCGGCAGTGCGCATGCCTACGAGCTCACCACTGTCGTCGAGGGGCTGGACCGTCCCTGGTGCGTGGCCTTTCTGCCGGATGGCGCGCTGCTCGTGACCGAACGACCAGGCACGCTCAGACGCATCGGCGCCGATGGCAGCGTCAGCGAGCCGATCGCTGGCGTCCCGGAGGTCTACTACTCCGAAAGGGGTCAGGCCGGCCTCTTCGACGTGCTCCCGGATCCGGACTTTGCCGCAAACCGGACGCTGTATCTGACCTACGCCTACGGCGACAGAAGCGCCAACGCGACCCGGGTCGCCCGCGCCCGCCTGGACGGCGACACGCTCACGGACGTCGAGGTGATCTTCACGGTGGCGCCGCTGAAGCGCCTGCCCCAGCACTTCGGCGGCAAGCTCATCTTCCTGCCGGATGGAACGCTGCTGCTCACGACGGGCGAGGGCTTCAACTACCGGGAGGAGGCACAGAACACCTTCAGCCTGCTCGGCAAGACGGTGCGCTTCAATCCGGACGGCTCCTTTCCCGGGGACAATCCCTTCGCCGATGGACAGGCAGGACATCCGGCGGTCTGGAGCTATGGTCACCGCAATCCCCAGGGGCTTGTGCTGGATCCGCTCACCGGCACCGTCTACGAGCATGAGCATGGGCCGAGAGGCGGCGACGAGCTGAACGTGATCGAGCCCGGCGTCAACTACGGCTGGCCGGCCATCACCTACGGCATGGACTACACCGGCGCGTACGTGTCACCGTTCACCGAGCACCCGGGCATGGCCCAGCCGCTGAAGTACTGGGTCCCATCCATCGCACCGTCGGGTCTCGCCATCTATCACGGGGCGTTGTTCCCGGAGTGGGACGGCAGCCTGCTGCTCGGCGCGCTCGTGGACCGGGAGGTGCGGCGCCTGACCTTCAGCGCGGACGGCACCATCGAGGAAGAGGCGCTGTTCGCGGAGCTCGAAAGCCGCATCCGCGACGTCCGGGTCGCCCCGGACGGCAGCGTTTACCTGGTCACCGACGCGAACCCCGGGAAGGTCGTCCGCGTGCACCGGTAGTAGGCGGCGCCGCGATCCGCTTGCGGGCGCAAGGCGCCCGCCCGTTCAGGCTTCGAGCAGCTCGCGAACGCGCGGCTCGATCTCCTCAGGCGTCACCTGCGGCTCGAAGCGCTCCAGCACATTGCCCTCGCCGTCGACCAGGAACTTGGTGAAGTTCCAGGCGATGTCGCCGGGACGCTCCGTCTTGAGGAGCCGATAGAGCTCGCAGGCGCCATCACCGTTCACTTCGATCTTGGCGAACATCGGAAAGGTGACGTCGTAGTTGTCTCGCACGAATGCCTGGATCTCCGCCTCGGTGCCCGGCTCCTGAGCGCCGAACTGGTTGCACGGAAATCCCAGCACCTGAAATCCGCGATCCTTGTAGGTTTCGAAAAGGGTACGCAGACCTGCGTACTGTGGGGTGAGGCCTCAGCGGCTCGCGACGTTCACCACGAGGCAGAGGTTGTCCTGATACTTCGAGAGACTGACCGGCTCGCCGGTGATCGATGTCATCTCGATGCTGTGAAAATCGGTCATGGTCGTGCTCCTCCTTCTCCCGGCATCATAGCCCGTCCCGCCCTCGAGCAGAACACCGGCCGGGTGTCGAGACCTTCGCCCACGTCAACGCACTCGCCTTGCAACACGAAGCCTGTTTAGAATCGGCGTTCGTTTTCCCGTCCAATGAAAGGAGACATCATGCGACTGACCCCCACTCTGGCTACGGCGGTGCTCGGCGGATTGCTGGCCCTGCCTGCCACCGCGGACGACGGCGCCGCCGATTACCGCGCCCACACCATGGAGGCCGTCGGTGGACACATGCAGGCCATAGTGGACATCCTCAAGCAGAAGGTCCCGTATACCTCGCACCTGGAGATCCACACCAACGCCCTGGAGGATCTCTCCGGCATCGCAGACACGCTCTTTACCGAAGGCTCGCAAGGCGGTGATGCTCTCCCGGAGATCTGGGAGAACCCGGACGACTTTGCCGATCGGCTGCGTACCTTTCAGACTGCCGCCTCGGACCTGAACGGCGCGGTCGCCACCGGCGGCAACATCGGCGAGGCGGTGCAGGCCCTGGGCCAGGCCTGCAAGGGCTGCCACGACAACTACCGCAAGGACGACTGAGCCGCGCTCAGGCCAGGGTCAGCGCCACCCAGACCAGCCCGGCGCTGACCAGGCCGACGACCACACCCCGCCAGCCCAGTGAGGGCGTATCGCCGAGCCCAGGCGGCAGTCGCTTGCTGCCGGTGATCATGGCCAGCGGCAGAGGGTTCCTGCGCAGCCCGTAGGTCGCCTGCGCCGTGATGTGCGCGGCGACGGCCGCAATCACCAGGTACCAGACCCGGTGGTGAAGCGCCGTGAGCGTCTCCACGACCTCGTCGTCCGCATAGCGCATGAAAGGCCCCTCGATGAAGATGTCATCGGTAGCGAAGAGCCCCGTGCCCGCCTGAACGAGCACGACGAGCAGCATGGTCAGGGCGAGCAGAACCCCGGGCGGAGTGTGCGCTTCGAAGCGCTGCGACAGTCGTTGGCCGGGACCCACACGACGGATGAACGACAGCACCCGTCCCGGCGACGTGCGATAGGTCGACCAGCGGCTGTACAGCCCGCCGGCGAAGCCCCAGACCACACGGAACAGGAGCAGCCCGCACGCGACGTAGCCGAAGCGCAGGTGCCATTCCATCCAGCCGATGTCACCTGCGAGTCCCGTAGTGAGCGAGGCCGTGATGGTTACCGCAAAAAGCCAGTGCCAGGCCCGGAAGGGCCACTCCCAGACGCGCACGTTCACGGTGCTCCGTTCCGATGCTTCGTTCAAGCGATGCTCCCGAGTACCAGGTAGACGATGAGGCTCACCAGGCCCACCACGACGGCGTACGGCAACTGGGTCTTGATGTGATCGATGTGGTCCGAAGCGGCACCGGTGGAGGCGAGGATCGACGTATCCGACAGGGGTGAGCAGTGATCGCCGAACACACCGCCGCCCGCGACCGCGGCGATGGTGGCATAGACCACCGTGCCGGTCTCGCCGCCGGTGAACGCAAAAGCGATCGGCACACTGATCGGCATGAGTATGGCGAACGTTCCCCAGGACGTGCCGGTGGAGAACGAGATCACCCCGGCGATCAGAAACGTCAGCGCCGGCAGCAGGGCAGGGGTGAGCCAGCTGCGCGTCGCTTCGACGATGAACTCTGCCGTGCCCAGGCTCTTTGACAAATCGTTCAACGCATAGGCGAAAGCGAGAATGATCACCGCCGGCATCACACCCTTGACGCCGGAGACCGCCGTCTGGGTGATGTCCGCAAGCGGTATGCCCTGAATGCGCATGACGCAGGCGGCGGCGACGGCAGAGAGCAGAAAGGCCT
>JASFLG010000123.1:0-9436 GCA_050118205.1 Pseudomonadales bacterium | reverse complement strand
GAGCCGGCACCTCCACCAGGGTCGCGCCGCAGCTGGCCACCGCCAGACGGTAGACGACGAACGCGTGCTCGGGAACGATGGCTTCCGCGCCGGGGACGAGCGAGATCCGTGCCGCCAGGTCGAGCACATCGTTCGAGCCGTTACCCAGCGTCAGCTGCTCCCGCGCCACGTCGAGCGTGCGCGCAAGAGCCTGCTTGAGCGCATAGCCGCTGCCGTCCGGGTAGCGGGACAGATCGTCCGCGACGCGCAGCAGACGCTCCCGCACCAGCGGGCCGGGCCCGCGCGGGTTCTCGTTGCTGGCCAGCTTGATCACGTCCGTGATTCCGAGCTCACGGGTCAGCTCGCCCATGGGCTTGCCCGGCTGGTAAGGCGTGAGCCCCGCGATGCCGGGATGAACCGACCCCTTGAGCCCGCTGACGCCGTCGCCGCTCATCCTCAGAGCACCGACTGCGGGTAGGAGCCGAGGGAGCGCACCTCGAGAGCCACGCGCCCCACTTCTTCGAGCACCGCCTGGGTCGCCGGATCGCTCTGGTGCCCGTCGAAGTCGATGAAAAAGACGTACGACCAGGATCCCGACTTGGCGGGCCGGGTCTCGATCCGGGTGAGGCTGATGCCGTGATCGTGAAACGGCCCGAGAACCTGATACAGGGCCCCGGGCTCGTTTCTGGTGGAGACCAGAATGGACGTCTTGTCGCGGCCGCTCGGTCCCACCTTCTGCTTGCCGATGACCAGAAACCGCGTCTTGTTGTCCGCGTGGTCCTCGATGTTACTCGCCAGGATCCGGAGCCCGTAGCGCTCTGCGGCCATCTCGCCGGCAATCGCGGCGCGATTCCTGCCGTCGGAGCGGTCCGCCACCAGCCGTGCCGCCTCGGCGTTGCTGTTCACCGGGGTGCGATCCACCCCGGGATAGTGTGCATCCAGCCAGCTGCGACACTGTGCCAGGGACTGGGAGTGAGAGACGATCTCGTCGACGGGTGCGTCGCCTGCATCCCTGGCCACCATGAGGGCGTGATGAATGGGCAGCTCGACCTCGGCGCAGATGTTCAGACGGGAGTCCATGAAGCAGTCCAGCGTGTGGTTGACCATTCCTTCCGTGGAGTTCTCCACGGGCACCACGCCGTAGTGGACGCCGTCCGATTCCACCTCGCGGAACACCTCGTCGATGGACGCCAGGGGCCGGGTCTGCGCAAAGTGACCGAACTGCTTGATCGCGGCCGTCTCGGTGTAGGTGCCCGCCGGTCCCAGATAGGCGATGGTGAGCGGCTGCTCCAGGTTCAGGCAGCAGGAAATGACCTCCCGGAACAGGCGCGCCAGATCGTCGTTGGACAGCGGCCCCGGGTTGTCCGCCTGAATCCGTGTGAGTATCTGCGCTTCCCGCTCGGGACGGTAGAAGACCGGGGCGGCACCGCTCTCCTCCGCCTGTTTGATCTCCCCCACGCGCAGCGCACAGGCCGCGCGTTCGTTCAGCAGCCGCGTGAGCTCGCGGTCGATGGCGTCGATGCGCTCACGCACGGCCTCCAGGGTGTGCAGCTCGTCAACCGTGCTCATTCTCGAACTCTGCCATGAACGCAACCAGCGCATCCACGGCCGCCTCCGGCACGGCGTTGTAGAGACTGGCGCGCATGCCGCCCACGCTGCGATGGCCCTTCAGGTTGGTGAGTCCGGCGGATTCCGCCTTGTCGAGAAACACCGAATCGAGCGCCGGGTCCGGCAGCGTGAACGGCACGTTCATCTGCGAGCGGTCCTGCACCGCCACCGGTGACCGGTAGAAGTTACTGGCGTCGATGGCGCCATAGAGCTTCGCCGCCTTACGCGTATTCGCCTCGGCGATGCCGGCGACCCCGCCCTGCTGCTTCAGCCACGTGAACACCAGCCCCGCGAGATACCAGGCGTAGGTTGGTGGGGTGTTCGACATGGAGTCCGCTTCGGCGTGCACGGCATAGTCGAGCATGCTCGGTACGCCGGCGCCGGCCCGACCAAGCAGGTCGCGGCGGACGATTACCACGGTGAGGCCCGCCGGACCGATGTTCTTCTGGGCGCCCGCATAGATCAGGCCGAAGTCGCCCACGTCCACGGGACGCGAGAGAATGTCCGAGGACATGTCGGCAACCAGGGGGCAGCCGGGGTCGTCGGGCAGCTCGTGGAACTGCACGCCGCCGATCGTCTCGTTCGAGCAGATGTGCAGGTACGCCGCATCGGGTGACCGAACCCACGTCTCGAACGGTGGCACCCGGTCGAATCCGGTGGACTCGGAGCTCGCTGCCACGTTCACGTCGCAGAAGCGCCCGCCTTCCCTGATGGCCTTCGTGGACCAGGAACCGGTGTTCACGTAGTCGGCGCGCGCGGCGCCGTCCAGCAGATTCATGGGCACCATGGCGAACTGCGTAGTGGCGCCGCCCTGCAGGAACAGCACCTTGTAGTCCGCCGGGACGGCCATCAGCTCGATGAGGTCGGTCTCCGCCCGCTCCGCAATCTCGATGAAGGCTGCGCTGCGGTGGCTCATCTCCATGACCGACATGCCCGTACCACGGTAGTCGAGCATCTCGTCGCGTGCCTGCTCGAGCACCTCGAGCGGCAGCGCCGCGGGCCCCGCCGAGAAATTGAATACGCGACTCATGATGCGTCCGTGTCCCCGTCTTGCTCGTCTTCCTCGTCCTGCTCCTCGATGCGGGCGACCCCGACGAGCTTCTCATCGCCGCGAAGATTGATCAGGCGTACACCCTGGGTGTTGCGTCCCTGGACCGACACCCCGTCGACCCCCGTACGCACCAGGGTACCCAGATTGCTGATCAGCATCAGCTCGTCGCCGACGAAGACCTGCACGGCACCGACCAGGGCGCCGTTGCGCGTGCTCACCTGCATGGCAATCACACCCTGGGTGCCGCGGCCCTTGACCGGGAACTCATCGATCGCCGTGCGCTTGCCGAAACCGTTCTCGCTGGCCGTGAGCACGAAGCCCCCGTCGCGTGGAATGATCAGCGAGATCACACGGTGATCGCCGGCGAGGCGAATACCACGCACGCCCCTGGCCGTACGACCCATGGCTCGCACGTCGGAGCCCTTGAATCGCACCGCCTTGCCGGAGCTCGAGATCAGCAGCACGTCACTGGCACTGTCGGTGAGCGCGGCCCCGATCAGCGTGTTCCCTTCCTCCAGCTCCAGCGCAATCAGACCGCTGGTACGGGGCCGGCTGAACTGCTCGAGCGAGGTCTTCTTGACCGTGCCGTTGGCCGTGGCCATGAAGATGTACTGGTTCGCGTCGTACTCCTGAATCGGCAGGATGGTCGTGATCCGCTCTTCGGCCTCCAGCGGCAGCATGTTCACCAGGGGCCGCCCCTTGGACCCCCGGCTCGCCTGCGGGATCTGGTAGACCTTCAGCCAGTAGACCTTGCCGAAGTTCGAGAAGCACAGCACCGTGTCGTGGCTGTTGGCGATGAGCAGGTGCTCGACGAAGTCCTCGTCCTTCACGGCGGTGGCGGCACGGCCGCGCCCGCCGCGACGCTGGGCCTGGTAGCTGTCCAGGGGTTGAGTCTTCGCGTATCCGTGGTGAGAGATGGTCACCACCAGGTTCTCCTCGGTGATCAGGTCCTCCACGGACAGATCTTCCTGAGTGGAGAGGATCTCCGTGCGCCGCTCGTCGCCGTAACTGTCGCGAATCTCCACGAGCTCCTCGCGCAGCACCGAGAGCAGCCGCTCCGGGGAATCCAGGATGTCCATGAGGTCCGCTATCTCGTCGACAATCTTCTCGTAATCCTCGATGAGCTTGTCCTGCTCGAGCGCGGTCAGACGGTTCAACCGGAGATCGAGAATCGCCTGGGCCTGCTCTTCCGAGAGGTGATAGAGACCCTCACGGAAACCGAACTCGTCCCCGAGATCCTCCGGCCGACAGGCATCGCTGCCCGAACGCTCGAGCAGCTCCTTGACACCTTCCGAGCTCCAGCCCCGGCTCATCAGGGCTTCACGTGCCTCGGCGGCCGCAGGGGACGCCTTGATCAGCTCGATGACCGCATCGATGTTGGCCAGCGCCACCGCCTGGCCTTCCAGGATGTGACCGCGCTGACGCGCCCGGCGGAGCAGATAAATGGAGCGCCGGGTGATGACCTCGCGCCGATGCTGCAGGAAGGCTTCCAGCATCTGCTTCAGGTTCAGCACGCGAGGCTGATCGTCGACCAGGGCCACGCAGTTGATGCCGTACACGGACTGCAGCTGGGTCTGGGCGTACAGGTTGTTGAGCACCACCTCGCCGGGCTCACCCCGGCGGAGCTCGATCACGACCCTCAGACCGTCCTTGTCGGACTCGTCCCTGAGCTCGGTGATCCCCTCGATCTTTTTCTCCTTGACCAGCTCCGCGATCTTCTCGATGAGCCGCGCCTTGTTGAGCTGATACGGAATCTCGGTGACGACGATGGTGTCCTTGTTCGTCTTCTCGTCCGTGATCACCTCGGCCCGGGCGCGGACGTAGATCCGCCCACGGCCGGTCCGGTACGCCTGCACGATGCCGGCGCGGCCATTGATGATCCCGGCGGTGGGAAAGTCCGGACCCTGGATGTACTCCATGAGTTGGTCCACCGTCAGGTCCGCGTCATCGAGCAGGGCCAGGCAACCGTTCACCACCTCCGTCAGGTTGTGCGGCGGGATGTTGGTGGCCATGCCCACGGCGATGCCGGAGCTGCCATTGATGAGCAGGTTCGGCACCCGGGTGGGCAGCACCTCGGGCATGGACAGGGTTTCGTCATAGTTCGGAACGAACTGGACCGTCTCCTTGTCCAGGTCGGCCAGGAGATCGGAGGCCATGCGCGCCATGCGCACCTCGGTGTAGCGCATGGCCGCTGCCCGGTCACCGTCGATGGATCCGAAATTGCCCTGACCGTCCACCAGCATGTAGCGCATGGCGAAGTCCTGCGCGAGCCGGACCAGGGTGTCGTAGATCGCGAGATCACCGTGCGGGTGATACTTACCCATCACGTCGCCGACCACCCGCGCCGACTTCATGTACGGTCGGTTGTAGGTGTTGTTCAGCTCGTTCATGGTGAACAGCACCCGCCGGTGAACGGGCTTCAGGCCGTCGCGGACGTCGGGCAGCGCCCGACCCACGATCACGCTCATCGCGTAGTCGAGATAGGACTGACGCAGCTCGTCTTCGATATTGACCGGGAGGATCTCTCTTCCCGAGGGCCCCGAAGGTCCCTGCGGTCCGCCACCGCCGGTGGTGTCGCCGGGACCTTCAGGTCCACCTGGACCATCGGACCCCAGGGGACCGGCTTCGGGCTCCAATTCAGACATACATGTGGACTCTCAAGCAGCCGATTCAGGACGGCATTCCGGAAAGCGTCATGCTCCGGAGCCCCTGCGGCCGGACTGGAAAAAACGACCAATTTTACCACGAAGGGCGCAGGGAAACGTACTTTTCGGGACTTCCGGTATACTCGCGCCATGCCGCCCCAGACCCCCCCGCGAAGCGCACGCGAGCCCGCCGATCTGCTCATTCGGGCCGGCTGGGTGCTGCCCGTCGCGGGGCCGGGCGGCGGACCGGAAACGGTCGTTGCCGATGGTGCCGTGGCTGTCGGCGGCGGCGGAATCCTGGCGGTGGGACCGGCGGCCGGGGTCGAATCGGCATTCGAGGCTGCGGCCCGCGTAGAGCTCCCGGAGCACGTGCTGCTTCCGGGGCTGGTCAACGCCCACTGTCACGGGGCCATGACCCTGCTGCGCGGAACCAGCGAGGACGCCCCGCTTCAGCAATGGCTCACCGAGGCCATCTGGCCGCTGGAAGCGAAGTGGGTGGGCGAGGAGTTCGTGCGCGACGGTGTGCGGCTGGCGATCGCGGAGATGATCCGGGCCGGTATCACCTGCTTCGCCGACATGTACTTCTTCCCCGAAATCGGCGCGGCGGAAGCACGCCAGGCGGGTATCCGCGCGCAGATCGCGTTTCCCGTCATAGAGTTCCCCAACGCCTGGTGCGCATCCAGCGATGAGGGCTTTCACAAGGGCCTGGCACTGCACGACGAGTACCGCAACGACCCGTACATCGACATCGCCTTCGGCCCGCACGCGGCCTACTCGGTGACCGGTGAGGACCTGGACAGGATCCTCATGTACTCCGAGGAGCTCGACGCCAACGTGCACATTCACCTGCACGAGAACGGCGCCGAGCTCGAGGAGAACCACAAGCGATACGGCACCTCGGGCATCCACCACCTGCACGAGCGGGGCCTGCTCGGGCCCCGGCTGCAGGCGGTGCACGTCACCCAGATCAACCCGGAGGAAATGGCCCTGTTCGCCGAATCCAACGTGCAGGTGGTGCATTGCCCCACCTCCAATGCCAAGCTTGCCAGCGGCATCTGCCCGGTGGTGCCGCTCAGACGGGCCGGCGTGAACGTCTGCCTCGGCACCGACGGTGCGGCCTCGAACAACGTCCTGGATCTGCTCGGCGAGGCTCGGCTTGCCTCGCTGCTCGCCAAGCTCGACCAGTCGGACGCTGCCGCTCTGCCGGCAACCACGGCGCTCGCCATGGCTACCCTGGACGGCGCGAATGCCCTCGGCCGCGGCGAGCAGATCGGCAGCCTGGAGGTGGGCAAGGCCGCGGACATGATCGCCGTGGACATGCGCGCACTGCGCCACCAGCCCCTGTACGACCCGGTGGCGCAGCTGCTGCACACGGGCAGCGGCACCTCTGTCACGCACGTCTGGGTGGCGGGCCGCTGCCTGCTCGACGACGGGCGCCTGACGCGCATGGACGAGGCCGACATCCGGCGGCGCGCCGAAAACTGGCAGAAAAGGATTCAGGGCGGATGAGCAACGTCGACCCACTCGAAATCCGCAAGTTCGAAGCGCTGGCGCATCGCTGGTGGGACCCCGAAGGAGACTTCCGGCCGCTGCACGACATCAACCCGGCACGCCTCGACTACATTGCCGCCAGCGTACCGCTCGACGGTGCCCGCGCCGTGGACGTCGGTTGCGGTGGCGGTCTGCTCGCCGAGGCCATGGCCCGGGCGGGCGCCGCCGTCACCGGCATGGACATGGCCGAGCGCCCCCTGGCGGTCGCGCGACTGCACGCCATGGAATCGAACGTGACGGTGGAGTACGTGGAGTCGACCGCAGAAGCGCTGGCGACGGAACGCGGGCCCGTCTACGACGTGGTGACCTGTCTCGAGATGCTGGAGCACGTACCCGACATCCGCTCGACCGTGAAGGCCTGCGCCGACCTGGCGCGGCCGGGTGGTCACCTGTTCTTTTCCACCATCAACCGCAACCCCAAGGCCTGGGCACTCGCCGTCGTAGGCGCCGAGTACGTCCTCGGTCTGCTGCCGAAAGGGACCCACGACTACACCAAGTTCATCAAGCCGCACGAGCTCGCCGCCGCGGTTCGCGACGCGGGGCTCGAGGTGGTGGAAGTCAAGGGGATGCGCTACAACCCGTTCACGCGCAACACCACGCTCGGCGACGACGTGGACGTGAATTACCTGCTGCACGCCAGGAAGCCGGCCGATGGCTGACTACCCCGCACTCGACGATGCCCGCGCAGGGTGGCGCTACCAGCCGCCCCCGGGCTGCCTGGCGGGCAAGGTGATTCTCGTCACCGGCGCCGGGGACGGTATCGGCCGCGCGGCAGCGAAAACGTTCGCCCTGCACGGCGCCAGCGTCGTGCTGCTCGGACGCACGCGCGAGAAGCTCGAGGCCGTCTCCGACTGGATCGGCGCCGAGACCGACACGGAGTCGGTCATCGTACCCTGCGATCTGGCGGCGCTGGCTGACGAGAACGCGGCCGCTCTCGCGCAGGCCATCGACGGCACCTTCGGCCGACTGGACGGGCTGCTGCACAACGCGTCCCTGCTCGGACCGAAGGTCCCGATCGCGCACTACCCGACCCGCGACTGGCAGACCGTCTTCCAGGTGAACGTGCACGCCGCCTTTCTGCTCACACGCGCACTGCTGCCGCTGCTCGACGCGTCCGGCAATGCCTCGGTTGTGTTCACCTCGTCGAGCGTCGGCCGCAAGGGTCGCGCCTACTGGGGTGCCTACGCGGCGTCCAAATTTGCCATCGAGGGACTCGCGCAGATTCTCGCCGACGAGCATGAGCACGCCGGCCGCATCCGTTTCAACAGCCTGAACCCCGGCGGCACGCGTACGACCATGCGGCGCGAGGCCTATCCCGCGGAGCCACCCGATGCGGTCCCGCCGCCCGAGGCACACATGGACCTTTACCTGTATCTGTTCTCGGATGCGTCGGCTCGACTCAGCGGCAGACAACTCGACGCACGGGATTGGGCCGGACCCGGCTGATCGTCAGCCCGGCAGCTCCGGATACGGGATGAGCACGGACGTCTTCTTCGCCGCACGCTGCTTTCGTGCCGGCGGACGTCGCTCGGGCGCCGGCAGCTTGAGGATTCGGTAGAGCGCCAGAACGTCCTCTTCGGACAGTTCCTCGACACGGCCGCGCGCCAGACGGGACGGAAGCACCACCGGGCCGAACCGCACCCGTTTGAGGCGGCTGACCGTCTTCCCGCAGGATTCGAACAGGCGACGGATCTCGCGGTTGCGGCCCTCCATGAGTACCACGTGGTACCAGTGGTTGGCACCCCGACCGCCATAGTGCTGGACGTCGCTGAACGCGAGCCGCTCGCCGTCATCGACGATGCCGTCGATGAGCCGAAGCCGTTCCTCTTCGGAGAGCAGCCCGTTCACCCGCACGGCATACTCGCGATCGAGGCCCGTGGACGGGTGCATCATGCGGTTGGCGAGCGCGCCGTCGTTGGTGAGCAGCAGCAGCCCGCCGGTGGCCACGTCGAGTCGGCCGATGGAGATCCAGCGCCCCCTGCCGGCGTCGGGCAGATTGTCGAAGACCGTTCGGCGGCCCTCCGGATCACGCCGTGTGCAGACCTCGCCCACCGGCTTGTTGTAGAGGAGCACGCGCGGCGCGGTCGTGCGCGTCGTTCTGCGTCGAACCGCCTTGCCATCCACGGTGATCTCGTCCGTCTCGGAAACCCGCTGGCCGATGTGTGCCTGTACGCCGGCGACCCGCACCCGGCCGTCAGCGATCCAGCGCTCCATCGCGCGGCGGGATCCGAGACCCAGATCGGCGAGAACCTTCTGCAGCTTCTCGCCGGCGCCGGTATCGCGCGCCACGTCAGCGGGAGGAGGTCGGCAGCGGAACCACCTTCGCGGAAGATGGCTCCCCCTGATGCTCGTCGTCGGCCTCCGCGTTCGCGGACTCGTCGTCGGCCGATCCTTCCAGATCGGTCACCACGTCCACGACCTGCGCCGGCCGCGCGTCGGACTCCCTGTCGTCAGCCGCCGCCTCATCCGCCGCTTCTTGCGCCACTCCCTGCGCCGCTTCTTGCGCCGCTTCTTGCGCCGCTTCTTGCGCCGCTTCTTGCGCCGCCTCCTCCTGGCTGGTGGTTTCCGGCTGGGGCGCGTTGAATCGGGCGCTCGCTGCGTC
>JASFLG010000122.1:0-9453 GCA_050118205.1 Pseudomonadales bacterium | reverse complement strand
ATCTGCAGATGCCGGTCAGCGCCGTGCGCTTCGGGGACGCGCTGGTGGTGGCCGAGTATCTTGCCGGCCAGGTACGGGCACTGAACGCGCCCCCGCCGGTGATCATCGCCAATGGCCTCCAGGCGCCTACCGACCTGCTGACGGACGGGGATCGGCTCTGGGTGAGCGACCGGAGCGCCGGGACGGTGCTGCAGATCGGGGCGGGTGGCCGCCGGATCGAGCCGGTGGTGATCGCCGAAGGCCTCGACGCGCCGGAAGGTCTGGCATTGTGGCGCGGACGCGTGCTGGTCCGGGAGGGCGAGACCGGACGCGTCTACCTCCTCGGCGGCGAGGCACCGGAGCTGCTCGTGACGCTGGGCGCGGGTTCGCCGCCGGCATCCGAGGCGCAACCGCCCTCCATGGTGCTGAACGACATCGTGGTGGTCGGCGACGTGCTCTATGGCACCAACGAACACGAGCGGCAGGTCGTGGCCGTTGACCTGTCGGGTCGGGCGGAGGCCTGAACGGCGCGGGCGCGTGCCAGAGACAATGCAGGCCTGCGTTCAGAACCAACGCAGGTAGAGGAAGCCGATCGTCGCCAGGGTGAGCAACGCCACCGCGAGCCGGTTCCAGCGCACCAGCGCGGACGACGGACGAAGATCCACCGGCACGTTCGCGCCCTGGATCACCCGCTGGTTCGCCCAGGCGACGATCGGTGCGGCGAGGAAGCCGGTGATCGTGACGAGGTCGATGAAGGTGGCGAACATGCCGAGCAGGAAGTAGAGCAGGATACCGGCGCCGCTCACTACCACGGCCAGTGCCGGCAGGAACAGGGCCTCGGCGCGATCCTCGCCGGGCTGACCGGCGAGCTCGGCGACGAACTCTCCGAGCAGGCGCGGGAAGCCGTCGACGATGGCCAGCATGGTGGAGTACATCACGGCCAGGGCGGCCGTGGAGACCAGCAGCGTGGACCAGTGGCCGATGGCGCTGGTGTAGAGGCCCACAAACGTGGTCACGAAAGCGGCGGACGCCTGTGGCATGGGTGAGCCGTCGCTGTGCAGCACGGCGGCGCCGATGAGCAGGAAACACAGCGCCAGCGCCACGCTGGCGAGATAACCCACGTTGAAGTCGAGGCGCGCCGCCGCGATGCTGCGCGCCCCCGTGCGGGTCTTTGCCAGGATCCATGCCGCCAGCATGATGGCGGCCGTGTTGCCGATGGGCATCCAGCCGGAAACCGCGATGGCGAATGACCAGTTCGCTTCGTTCAGCGGGAACGGCGGAAACAGCGGCGCGGTAGCCTGGGTGAGCGCCGGCAGGCTCAACGCCGTGGTGATCAGGGTGAGGACGCTGAACAGGATCACCAGCACGCCGGTGAGCGATTCGAGAAAGCGATAGCGGCCGACGGCAACCAGGACGGCCGTCGCGACGAGCAGGACCACCGCGGCGGTCACGTCAGCCACCTCCAGGCCGAGCATCCACTTGAGGATCGATGCGCTCACCAGGCTGATGCCCGCGGTAGCCGCAACGGCTTCGACGGCGGAGCTGAAGAACATCACCAGCACCAGCACCCGCCCCTGGCGTCCGTAGCCCCTGACCAGGCTCTCGCCCACGCCGGCGGCGTAGTCGGCGGCGAAACGGAACAGTGGGTACTTGAGCGCGCAGACGATCAGAATGAGCCCACCCAGCGTCAGGCCGAATGCGGCCCCGGCGCGGGTGGATTGCACGACGTGCGAAGTCCCGACGGCGGCCGCGGCAAAGATGAGGCCGGGTCCGATGCGGGCGTGCAGGGCTGTGAGCCGGCTCCTGGGAGCGGAAGCGGATGTGGCCATGGCTGGTTTCTTGTTCTATCCCCGGCCGTCGATTTTCGATGCAAGGCGATCCGGCTACAATACGCCGTTTATCTTCAGGCACTGACAAACGGGAGCATCAGCATTATGGAAGACGTATACATCGTAGAAGCGGTCCGCAGCCCCATCGGCCGGCGCGGTAAGGGCCTTGCGGGTCTCATGCCCGCGGATCTGCTCGGCGCGGTGCAGTCGGCCGCGCTCGAGCGCAGCGGCATCGCGCCGGAGAAGATCGGTCAGGTGATCGGTGGCTGCGTCTCCCAGGTGGGCGAGCAGTCGTTCAACATCGCGCGGATTGCCTGGCTGTCTCAAGGGCTGCCGGAGGAAATCGCGGCCACCACGGTGGACTCCCAGTGCGGATCCAGCCAGCAGGCCACCTCCCTGGGTGCGGCCATGGTGGCGTCCGGCATGGAGGACCTGGTGATGGCGTGTGGGGTGGAGATGATGACGCGGGTCCCGCTCGGCTCCAACATGAAGGACGCGGTGCCCATGGGCGAGTCCTACATGTCGCACTATCAGCCGACCAGCCAGTTTCAGGGCGCGGCGATGATTGCCGAGGAGTATCAGATCACCCGCGCCGACACCGACGCCTTCGGCCTCCTGAGCCAGCAGAACGCGATCCGCGCCTGGGAGGAGGGACGCTTCGACCGGGAGGTGGTGCCCATCGAGGCACCCGTGCTGAACGAGAAGGGCGAGCCGACCGGTGAGACCCGGACCATCAGCCGCGACGAGGGGCTCCGGGAAACCTCGATGGAGGCTCTGGCGGGCCTGGATCCGGTGCCGGGTCAGGCGATTCATACCGCCGGTTCGAGCTCACAGGTCTCCGACGGTGCGGCCGTGGTCATCCTGGCGAGCAAGAAGGCGGTGGACGAGCTGAAGCTCAAGCCCCGCGCGCGCATCGTTGCCACCACCCTGGTCGGCGTCGATCCGGTCACCATGCTGAAGGGGCCGATCCCGGCATCGCGCAAGGTGCTCGACAAGGCCGGGCTCACGATCGATGACATCGACGAATTCGAAGTCAACGAAGCCTTCGCTTCCGTGGTGCTCGCCTGGGAGAAGGACCTGCATGTGGATCCGGCGAAGGTGAATCCGAACGGCGGCGCGATCGCGCTTGGTCACCCCACCGGGTCGACGGGCGCACGGCTCATCACCACCTCGCTGCACGAGTTGGAGCGTACGGGCGGGCGCTACGGACTGATCGCCATGTGCTGCGGTGGCGGGCTCGGCACCGGCACCATCATCGAACGTCTGGACGGCTGAGCGCACTTGGGCATCAAGATCGGCATGCACGCCGGGCCTCAGGACCTGGCGATGGACGATCTGAAGCGCCTGTGGCGAACGGGCGACGAGAACGGATTCCACTGGATATCCGTATGGGATCACTTCTACGCGAATCCGCTTCAGGATCGCCGCAATCCCTGTTTCGAAGGGGTTGCGGCGATGTCTGCGCTCGCCGCGCTGACGACCAACGTGCGCGTTGGGTGCCTTGTCTTCTGTGCGTTGTTCCGGTCACCGGGCGTGCTGGCGAAGGCGGCGGTGACCATCGACCACCTCTCCGGCGGGCGGGCGGAGATCGGCATCGGTGCGGGATGGTTCGAGGAGGAGTTCCGCGAGTTCGGATACGGCTTCCCGAAGTTATCGCGCCGCCTCGATCAGCTCGAAGAGGCCCTGACGATCATCCGCTCCTTGTGGCACGAGGAGACGACCACCTTCAAGGGCCGGTACTACGAGGTACACGACGCGGTCTGCAGCCCGAAGCCGCTGAATCCGGACATGCGCCTGTGGGTCGGCGGTCGCGGTAAGGACCGCACCCCGCGAATCGCCGCCCGCTTCGCGGACGGGTTCAACATGCCCTATCTGTCGCCGGAGGGTGTCACGGACCGGCTGCGCCGGCTCGGTGTGGCCTGTGAAGCGGAAGGACGCGATGTGGGCCGCATCGAGACCAGCGTCAACGTGGGGTTCTATCCCGGTGACAGAACGCCCGAGGTGAATCCTTCCGGCTCGCTCACCGGTGGTGTCCAGCAGATGGTGGACCGTATCGGGGCCTACGAGCGCACCGGGGTGGGTGGGCTGAACATCGCCCTGCGGCCGCCGGTGGACTGGGACGAGCTGCAACGCTTCATCGAGGGCGTCATGCCGCACTTCCAGGGAGAACCAGCGTTCTGACGCGTCGCTGACGGCGCGCGATCGTGCTAGATTTCATGGTCCTCCAGTGATGGGGAGCGCCATGGAGCTCGTGGAGATCGACGAGACCACGGAGGACACGTTTTTCCGCTGCCTGCACGACGAGCGGCCGGCGGATCCCCGGGTCATGGAGATGCGCAGAAGCTGGCGTGCCGAGTACGCGCCGAAGGGGCATCGGGCCAAGGTGCTGAAGGACGACACCGGCCAGGTCGTCGGGCTCACCAACTACATTCCCGTGGAGCACTCGCCCTACGAGGGCGAAAACCTCATGGCCATTCTGTGCATGTGGATTCACGGCTACGACCACCTCGTCGGTAACCAGCAGGCCAGAGGCTATGGTCGCTTCATGCTGGGCGAAATCGAAGCGGACGCACGGCGCTCGGGGTGCGATGGCCTCGTGGTCTGGGGCAAGGACTACGATGAATGGAACCCCGTGTCATTCTACGAACACATGGGCTTCGTCCGCGTCGAGGCGCATGGCCTGGATGTGCTCGCGTGGAAGCCTTTCAACGACCGGGCCAGATCCCCCGCGTTTCTGAAGAAGAAGGCGATTTCAGCAGCACGGCGGCCGGATGACGGCCGGGTGCAGCTCACCAGCTTCAGTAACGGGTGGTGCGGCGGCGGCTGCGAGCAGTGTGTCATGGCTCGGGACGCGGCAGCCGGTCTGGAGGAGAGGATCGACCTCGTGGAAGTCTATGCGCACGAAAAGACCGACATGCGGGTTCGCGGTGAGAGCATCGACGCCCTGTACATCGACGGTGAGCCTTTCCGCCCCGATGGCCCACCGGCAACCACCTCGGAGCTGCGTCGACTGCTGCTCGAGCGCGCGGACATCAAAGGGTCGCGAAGGCGCTGATACGTTCCGGGTTGCGGCTGGTAGACACGAGGCGCCAGCCGACGCAGGTGGCTACGATGGCGAGGCCCGCGGTGAGGCCGATCCAGTAGCCCCTGACACCCAGTGCGGGAACGCCGAGCCAGCCGAAGCACAGTACGGCGCCAAGCGGCAGCGCGAGCAGCCAGTAGCCGATCAGCGCGTACACCATCGGCGCGCGGGTGTCCTTGTACCCGCGCAGGGTGCCGCCCATGGTGGCATGGGTGTCGTCGACGATCTGATAGAGCGCGATGAGCAGCATGAGTGACGTGGCGAGCTCCAGCACTGCCGGATCGCTGGTGTACAGCGAGGCGATGGCGTGTCGGCCGATCACGAGCAGCACGGACACCACGGCGGCGTATGCCAGGGAGACCAGGAACGCAATGCGGGCAACGTAGGCGGCGGCGTCGAGATCCCCGGCGCCGACGTAGTAGCCCACCCGGATGCTGGCGGCCGATCCCAGCGTCATCGGAATGACGTAGGTCGCCCAGTTGACGTTCCCGGCGATGCTGTTAGCCGCCAGCGGCACGACGCCGAGTGAGGCCACGGACAGCCCCACTACCGAGAACACGGCCATTTCCAGAAAGACCGTGAGCCCGATCGGGCCACCGATCCGCAGGATGCCCCGGATCGCGGTCCATTGCGGCCCCTCTAAGCCACCGGCGAGCGTCGTGGCGCGGAAATAATGCGTGCGCAGCACGGGCAGAATGAGCATGAGCTCGACCCACCACACGGCACCCGTGGCCCAGCCGCAGCCCACGCCGCCGAGCTCCGGGGCTCCGAGATGCCCGTAGATCAGCACGTAGTTGAGCATCGCATTCACCGGGAGCGCGAGCCCGGCGATGACCATGGGGGGCAGCGTCCGGCCGAGCCCCTCGCACGTGTAGCGCAGCACCACGTACAGCTGCACGGCGGGCAGTCCCCAGGCGGCGGCTGCAAGGTAATCCTCGGCGATGCGTTGCACCTCCGGGTCGACGCGCATCAGCTGGAAGAGCGGTCCAGCATGGGTGATCACGAGCAAGCAACCGGCAGATGCGGCCAGTGCGAGCCAGAGTCCCTGCCGGATGCGGAAGCCCGCGGCAGCCACGGTGCCGGCGCCGCGGAGCTGGGCGACGATGGGGGTGAGTGCCATGGTCAGGCCGCTCGACAGCATGAACACGGGCCACATGACCGCACCGCCAAGTGCAACGCCTGCCAGATCGGTAGCGCCGTAGCGACCTGCCATGACGGTGTCGACGAAGCCCATGGCCATGAAGAAGAACTGGGTCACCATCATGGGTGTGCCGAGCCTCAGCAGCGCGCCGACCTCGACGCCGAAACGGTTGTTCGACGCGGGGCCGACGGCAGTGCTCAAACAGCCTGCTCGCGCCTGAATCGGGCAATGGCGCTCGCGTCGAAGCCGAGTTCCGCGAGAATCTCGTCGGTGTGCTCGCCGTGGCGCGGCGGCGGACGGGGCGTGTCCGGCCCATCGTTGTCTGCCAGATAACCCGCGCGAACCAGGTCGACCGATTCCTGCTCCCGGCCCGGTCGGGGAAAGCGGATGAACGCCCGCCGGTACGCGAACTGAGGATCTGCCATCACCTCGGGATAGGCACGGATGGCTGCGGCGGGCACGGTGGCCGCTTTGAGGACCTCGATCCAGTGCGCGGTCGGCTCTCGGGAAAGCGGTTCGGCCACGAGCTCATAGGTCTCGTCGTAGTGCGCAACACGCGCCCGCGCGGTGGCGAATCTCGGATCCCCGTATGCCTCCGGGCGGCCGATGGCTGCGAAGAGAGATCGCACCTGTGTCTCCTTGAGCGCAAGCACGTTCACGTAGCCGTCGGCTGTCCGGAAGCTGTTCGCCGTCGGCTGTCCTGTGGGCGAACGGTTGCCGATCAGTTCCGGAAGCCTGCCGTCGACCAGGTAGTTGCTGATCTGCGCGGTCTGCAGCACGAGGGCAGTGTCCATCATCGCGACGTCGAGGCGCTGACCCTCACCGGTTGCCTGCCGCCGGAACAGGGCGGCTGCGATGGCGAAGGCGGTGTTGAGCGCGGTGCCCATGTCCACAGGCATGTAGCCGGTTCGGGTGGGCCCGCTTTCCGGAAAGCCGGTGATGGCCATCATCCCCGAATCCGCCTGAATCGCGCCGTCGTACGCGGGAACGCCAGCCTTCGGGCCCGTCTGGCCGTAGCCCGATATGGAGCAGTAGATGAGGTCGCCGCGTATCGCCTTGAGCGCTTCGTAGCCGAACCCGATCCGATCCATCACGCCGGCCCGGAAGTTCTCGACCACCACGTCTGCCGTCTTGACAAGGCGGTGCACAATCTCCGCAGCGGCGGGCGATTTCAGATCCAGAGTGAGGCTGCGCTTGCCGAGATTGCAGCTCAGAAATGACGGCGCCATGCCGGAGTCGCCTTCCTGCATGAGTCCGCGGGTCTGATCGCCGCTGGTGCGTTCTTCGATCTTGATGACATCGGCGCCGAGCAGGGCGAGTTGCTGCGTGGCGAAGGGTCCCGCCAGCACCTGCGTGAAATCGATGATCCGAATCCCGCTGAAGGCTTGCGGCATGTTGACATGATCGTCCGGCGGAACCGGTGATGGTACCCCAAAATCCGGTGCGCGGCGGCAGGCATTTTTCGCCGAAAGGCCTTGCATTCGCGCGCATCTAAACTACTATTTTCGGCGTGTCGGGCTGAACAGATAAGGAGGTGATCGTGTCGTTACTTCAGGTAGGAGGAATGGTCGCTTAACTTCGAGATCATTTCTCGAACCTTCATTGTTACGGACACAGCTCTCCGGGTTCTCGATGAACCGCTGAGGATCACCTGAGAGCCCCTGAGGGGACTGGCCCGACCAATGAAAACCGACGCGGATCCGGATGTCTCCACGGGGGGCGGATGGATCCGCGTCTTCTTTTCCGGGGGGCGTTTTCCGCGGGCGCAGAATCAGGGCCGGGAGATCCGCCTAGTCGGACAAGGCGCCGGCGGTCCGCGTGGGCGTCAGCTGTCGCAGTCGCCACGCGCCGATCGTGAACAGCGGCAACCAGTAGACGAACAGATAGCCCCACGCGATCGTTCCGTATCCCTGGGCAATCAGATCCACGATCCCGACGTCGGACAGCACGCCGGCAAAGATCATCGCCGCGGCGGCGATGGTGGCGTGCTGGAAGCGCTTCAGGGGGAAGCCTCGGCGCTCCACCCACCAGGTGTCCACCCGTTCGATGAACCCCTGAATGTTGCCCGCTCCGGTTTCGATGAAGGTGCCGAACAGCACCACCAGATAGCTGCCGAACAGCACCGGCATGGCAAGCAGCGTGAACATGCTGTACACGGGCAGGGTGGTTTCCAGAATGCCCGGGTACGCGCCGGTGAAGCTCAGATGAAACAGCATCCCCGGGATCATGGCGATGGGCCCACCGATCACGCCTGACACGTAGGCCTGCCGCTCCGTCTCGATCGCCCGCGCGGAGTACAGAATGATCGGAATGCCGGACACGTTGTACAGCGCGTACTGGAGGGCGCTGATCATCCAGTCGCTGTTCAGGTTCATCTCGAGCTTGCCGGCGATGTCCGCAGGCGCGAGGTCGGAGATGACCGCGGCGAAGTAGATGATGAATACCAGGTAGAGCAGCACGCTCCAGAACGCCAGAACCCTGGTGACGAGGTCCCTGCCGAAAAAGGTCAGGACGACCACCACGATCAGCATCACGAAAGCGCCTGCCCGTTCCGGCAGGTCGAAGCGGTCCTCGAGGATGCCACCCGCCGCAGAGCCCATGACGGCCAGAACGAGCACGAACATCACCACCATCAGAACCTCGAAGAGAAACCAGCCGCGGCCGAGGAGCAGCTTGAAGAAGGTGCGGTAATCGTACGTGCGGTAACGGACCGCCAGTGCCAGCGTGAGCGCGAAGATCAGCGAGATCAGAACGGTCGCGAGGAGCTGGCCCAGGAATCCGTTACCGATCCCATGGCGCGTGAAGAACTCGACCAGCTCCCTGCCCGTGCCGTAGCCGCCGCCGATCATGATCGACTGGAGAACGGCGCCGGGCAGCAGGTAGATCTTCAGGAGTCGCAGCATGGAAGCTCACAGGGGCCACAAGAGCAGCCGATGCTATGTCAGTTTGCGCTTGAACAGAAATCCAGGCGGATGCGCGGGCTATGGTCGCCCGGATTCCCCGGGGCGGGTGCGCTTCGCGCCGGCCCGTTAGAATGCTGCGCATGAGCGAGCATTACCCATTTCCGGCTCTGGCCGGGTTCCTGGAGGCGTTGTTCCGTGCGGAAGGTCTGTCTGTGGAGAAGGCCCGCGTCGTCGCTCGCGGCTTTCTCGAGGCGGATCTGCTCGGGTATCCGACCCACGGTACCACTCGCGTGGCCTCGAACCTCCGCTGGCTGCGCACCGGCGTCACGGAGGCGCATGGGGACCCGGAGGTGCTGATCGACAGGCCGGCGTTGGCGAGCTGGGATGCGCACCGCCTGCCGGGACCCTGGGCCATGTACCGTGCGACCTCACGCGCCATACGCGGTGCGTCGGAGTGTGGCACCTTCACCCTGACCTTGCGCCGCTCTCAGCACGTGGCCTGCCTGGCTGCCGGGCTGG
>JASFLG010000121.1:0-9549 GCA_050118205.1 Pseudomonadales bacterium | reverse complement strand
CGCTGACCATCAGCGAATCGGAACTGGCCGAAGGACTGGACATCCTCCGCACCTCGACCAACGAGGTGCTGGGCAAGCAGTACAAAAAGGTGTCGTGACGCATGCTCTACCCCCTTGACGCCGACAGCATCGAGTGAAGGAGCGTCGCCATGGAGGATCTTTATCCGACGCGAGGGACGGAGATCAGGCTGCTCCAGCGGCTCGACCCCGTCGTGAGCTGGCCCAGCAGACTCCCGCGGGACGAACAGGCGCGATTCGAGCGGTTCGAACGGGACGGCTATCTGTTCGTTCCCGAGCTCTTCTGCCGGGCCGAAACCGATGCCCTGCTCGCCGAAGCGAACGCGATGCGTTGCCGCGCAGCGCGGGAGAGGCCCAGAGAAGCGTTCTTCGAGGCAGGCAGCGACGCGGTGCGTTCCATCTTCGCGGTGCACCAGCACTCCGAGACGTTCCGCGCCGCCTGTGAGGAGCCCCGCCTGCTCGAGCTGGTCGAGAGCATTCTCGGAGAGGAAGTCTACGTTCACCAATCGAGGCTCAACTACAAGCCCGCGTTCTGCGGCCGCGAGTTCTTCTGGCACAGCGACTTCGAAACCTGGCACGCGGAAGACGGCATGCCCCGGATGCGGGCCCTCAGCCTCTCCGTGTCGCTGACCCCTTCGCTCACGACCAACGGTCCGCTGATGCTCATTCCCGGCTCACACAAGGTCTTTGTTTCGTGTCAGGGCGAGACGCCGCCGGAACACTACCGTAAATCACTGGTGCGCCAGGAGATCGGCACACCCGACCCGGAAACGGTGGAGGACCTGGCGAAGCGTCGCGGCATCAAGGCTCCGACCGGGGGTCCCGGGTCCGCCGCCCTGTTCGACTGCAACATCATGCACGGCTCGAACGGCAACATTACCCCTTTCCCGAGAATCAACCTGTTCGTGGTTTTCAACGCGGTCTCGAACAGACTCGTCGCCCCCTTCGCGGCGCGAGAGCCGAGACCTGAATTCATCGGCGCCCGCGAGCATGCGAGCGTCCTGCCGAGGAGGCAATCCCAATGACAGTTCGTACCGTGGAAAAGATCGGTGGCACTACCATGTCCCGTTTCCCGGAACTGATGGACTCCCTATTCGTCGATCAGGAGGGAAATCCTGACTACGGAAGGATCTTCGTGGTGTCCGCCTACGGCGGTATGACCGATCTTCTGCTCGAGCACAAGCACTCGGGGGAGCCCGGCGTGTTCAGCCTGTTCAGCGAGGGTGACGATGCCGACGAGTGGCAGGATCGCCTCTCCGACGTCGGCCGCCGCATGTGTGCGATCAACCATGAGTTCTTCTCCGCCTCGAGCCCGCTGCGCCGCCAGGCCGACGAGTTCGTGGGCGAACGGGTAGCCGATGCGCGGCAGTGTCTTTCCGACGTGCAGCGCGTCTGCAGCTTCGGTCCGTTCGATCTCGATGCCTATCTTGACCGTGTACGCGAGCTCCTGAGCTCCATGGGTGAGGCCCACAGCGCCCACAACGCGTCCATGCTCCTCGCCGAACGGGGCGTCAAGGCGCGATTCGTCGACCTCACCGGCTGGCGGGACTCGCGCAGTCTCTCACTGGACGGGCGGATCGTTCTCGGCCTGCAGGACGTGGACGTGACCCAGGAGCTGCCCATCGTCACCGGCTACGCACAGTGCGAGGAAGGTCTCGTGAAGCGCTACGCCCGTGGCTACACCGAGATCACGATGAGCCGCATCGCGGTGCTGACCAAGCCTGAAGAGGCGGTGATCCACAAGGAGTACCACCTCTCCAGCGCAGACCCGAAGATCGTCGGCGCCGCGAACAGCGTTCCCATCGGCCGGACCAATTACGATGTGGCCGACCAGCTCGCGAATCTCGGCATGGAGGCGATCCACCCGAGCGCGGCCAACATGCTGCGCAAGCAGAACATTCCGTTGCGGGTGAAGCACGCGTTTCAGCCGCACCACAGCGGCACCCTCATCGACTCCAGCTACAGAAGCAGCCGCCCGAAGGTGGAGATCATCGCCGGTCGCCGCGGGATCATGGCAATCGAGGTCTTCGATCAGGACATGATCGGACAGCAGACGGTGTTCGAGACCCGCTTCATCGAGGCGCTGAAGCGCTTCAAGGTGAAGTCGGTCGGCAAGGATCTGAACGCGAATTCGATCACGCACTACGTCACGTGCCCGCTGCGAACCGCACGGCGTCTGATCGACTACCTGGAGGAAGTATTCCCCGGCGCAGAGCTCAGCTCGCGCAAGGTCGCCTTCGTCTGCGCCATCGGCACGGACATGGACATGCCGGGGATTCTCGCACGCTGCGCCAGCGCGCTTGGTGATGCGGGCGTGCCGATCCTGTCCGTATCGCAGCCGTTGCGCGGCGTTGACGCGCGCTTCGTGGTCGAGGACGAGCAGTACGCAGTGGCCGTCAAGGGCCTGCATGACTCGATCATCGGCGAGTCCAAGTCGGTGGGCAGGGCCGCATGATCGTTGCAACCTTTCTGGCCTTTCTCGGCCTGTTCGTGCTGATCGGCCTGTTCTCCTACACGCGGTCGCGGCCGGACCGGCGCAGTTACCTGCTCGCCGACCAGAACGTGAAGCCCTGGCTGGTAGGGCTCTCGGCCATTGCCACCAACAACTCGGGCTACATGTTCATCGGGGTGATCGGCTACACCTACGTGACCGGACTGCCCGCCACCTGGCTCATGTTCGGCTGGATCGTCGGCGACTTCATCGTTTCGCATTTCGTGCACCGGCGTTTGCGTCAGGCGACCACCACGGGCGTCGGGGACACGTTCGCCGGCGTGCTCGCCGGATGGCACGGCAACAACTACACCTGGGTCCGACACCTGGCCGGTGTGATCACGGTGGTGTTCCTCGGTACCTACGCGGCCGCCCAGCTCACTGCCGGCAGCAAGGCCCTGCATGTGCTGTTCGGCTGGTCCGAGCACGTAGGCGCCTACATCGGCGCAGGCATCGTGCTGGTCTACTGTCTGGCCGGCGGCATCCGGGCGAGCATCTGGACGGACGCCGCCCAGTCCATCGTCATGATCGTGGCGATGACCCTGATGCTGGTGGTCGGTGTCCATGCGCTCGGCGGCATAGAAGCCACCTGGCAGCAGCTCGAGACGGTATCTCCGACCTACATGGACCTGCTGCCGTCGAATCTCGCGCTCGGCGAAACCATGGGGCCGGTTCTGTTTGTCGTCGGCTGGTTGTTCGCCGGCTTCAGCGTGATCGGTCAGCCGCACATCATGATCCGCTTCATGGCGCTCGACGAGCCATCGCATACGAACCGTGCGCGCCTTTACTACTATCTGTGGTTCGTGGCCTTTTATTTCGTGGCCAACGCCGTCGCGCTGCTCGCCCGACTGCTGCTGCCGGAGTCCGCGACGTTTGATCCGGAACTCGCCCTTCCGACCATCGCGCTGGAACTCCTGCATCCGGTGGGCGTGGGCATCGTTCTCGCCGGGATCTTCGCGGCCACCATGTCCACAGCCGATTCTCTGATCCTGAGCTGTGCAGGATCCCTCGCGGAGGATGTCACCCGCCTGCCCCACAATGTGTGGATCGCCAAGATCAGCACGGTGCTGGTGACGGCATTCGCACTCTGGCTGGCGCTCTCGAGCGACAAGAGCGTCTTCTCGCTCGTCATCTCGTCCTGGGCGGTACTGGCGGCCTGTTTCGGCCCGTTGCTCCTGGTGCTCGCGCTCGGCCAGCATCCGAGTCAGGGCCTGGCCATCGTCATGATGCTGACCGGCGTCGCGGGGGTCTACGCATGGCTGCAGTTCGACGTCCTGAGCCCGTACTACGAAGGCACGCTGGCGATCTGCGCCGGACTCGTGGTCTTCGGCATCGGCAAGGCGCTGGGGTTTGCGAACGGCACGCTGCCGGCCAGGACCGCGAGGGAGGCCGCGTCCTGATCAGCCGCTGACTCGATCGCGGCCGGCCCTTACAATCACGGCTTCGAGAGCGCGAGGCAGGCATGACCAGTTTTCCCATCGTTGGCGAGTTGTGGTTCTTCTTCAGCCGTTTCCTCCGCCGACCCGGCAACGTGGCGGCAATCTGCCCGAGTTCCCGGTATCTGCGCCGGAAGATGTTCCTGGACCTGGATCTCCACGAGGGCGATGTGGTGCTGGAGCTCGGCCCGGGCACCGGCTCCTTCACCCGGGAAATCGAAACGCTGATCAAGGCCGGCCTGCCGGTCCGGTATCTCGGTATCGAGCGCGACGAAGCAATGCTCCGCTTTCTCACCCGACGCTTTCCGGGACTCGAGTTCGCGGGTGGTGACATTCTGGACATCCGCACCATCTGCCGGGAGCACGAACTGCCACCTGCCAGCGTGGTGATCTGCGGGGTTCCCCTCATGCTCATGAACGGACCCACCCTGCGTCAGGTGCTCACCGACATCCGCGAGTGCATGACGGAGGACGGCACCTTCAGGGCTTTCAGCTACGTGCACTGCTATCCCACGCGGCGCGCGAGCACCCTGAGGGTGTCCGTGCGCGACGCGTTTCAGCGCGAATTCGGCATCAGCTCCGTGCTGCGCAACATGCCGCCTGCCATCGTGCTCACGGGCGCCAAGCAGGCGGAAGCCGCCGGATCCTAGGTGATCTGCCAGGCGGCGCGGATCTCCTCACCCAGTGCTTCCTTGAGGGGATCGAGCCACGGCTCGAAGTTCCGCCAGGCGTCGATACCGGAGGTGTAGATCGGCTGGCGCACCTGCTCCGAGCTCGGCGTGCGCACGCTGCGCTCCGTTCTGTGGAAGTCCAGACATGCCTGCTCGAAGGACAGGCCGCAGAACTCCAGCATGCGCCGCACCTGTCCCTCGAGGTCCTCGACGACCTCTTCGTGCTGCACCCGAAGCACGAAGCCGGGCAGAACGGAATCCCAGTGGTCCATCAGCTCCACGTACGCGCGGTAGTAGCTGCCGATCTCGCGCAGCCCGTAGGAGAACTCCTGCCCCTGGCCAAACAGCTGCTTGAAACCGCTGACACAGCACGCCAGGGGATGCCGGCGCGCGTCGATCACCTTGGCGTTCGGCAGTATCAGACGGATCAGACCGACGTGAAAGAAGTTGTTGGGGTTCTTGTCGATGAAAAGTGGCGCACCCTGTCGATAGACGCGTGTCTCTTCGAGAAACTGCTCGCCGAATCGCCGGAAGTAGTCATGGTCGAGCTCCGACAGGATCTGCGGATAGCGTCGCGCCGCTCCGCCGTCCGGCGACGAACCTACGGGCCTCGCCAGCCGCTGAGTGAGCGCGATGATGTTCGGCAGCTCCAGGGTACCGTCGACCTTGGAGTGTGATGCCAGTATCTGCTCGAGCAGCGTCGAGCCGGCCCGGGGCAACCCAACGATGAATATGGGATCCGACGCAGGGGCGCCAACCTCCTGTCGGTCGGCAAAGAACTCGCGGGTGCAGACCTCTTGCTGCGCCTTCACCCTGCGCGCCGGCAGCTCGAACCGGTAGCCTGTCGCATCCCGCTTGAGCCGATTGCCCCGGTCGTAGCAGGCGAAGGAGCGTTCGTAGTCTCCCCGGTCCTCGAAGGCCTTGCCGAGTGCGAAACACATGTGGATACGGTCGTCGGCCCCGATGGCGTCACCGGCCTCCTCGCGCAGCATGTGCTCGATCTCTTCGTCGGTAAAGACGTAGGTCTTCGTGTTTGCGAGCGACCAGAACGCATCCCCGTAACGAGGCTCGATACGGTAGGCCGCACGATAGGAAGCCACCGCATCGTCGAGCCGGCCGATGGTCTTCTCGGCGTGTCCGCGCATGACGTGCAGGACGAACTGACCGGGGCGCGCGTCGATCACGCGGTTGTAAGCATCGATGGCGCCCTGGCTGTCACCGACGCCCGCCAGCGCGTTGCCGTGCAGCGAAAGAAAACGGAGGTTCTCCGGCGCAGCTTCGACCAGTGCCCGGGTCTGGGCCAGCGCCTTCTCGAACTTCTGCATCTTGAGCAGCAGATTGGCGTAGTCATAGCGTGCCCGCAGGAATCCGGGTTCCAGCTCGAGGGCCGTCTCGAGCAGGAACTCGGCGTCGGTGAGCACACCGAGCTGCTCGCCGATCATCGCCAGCAACCGCATGCCTTCCAGGTGCTGCTTGTGCCGGCGAAGGAAGCTCCGGCAGAGCTGATCGGCCTTGGCGAGCTTGCCTTCGCTGACGAAGCTCAGCACACCCTGGAGCTCAGCGGGCAGCGTCGCGAGATATTCGGCTTCGGCGCGTGCGATGGCCGCCTGATCCGGCTGCCCGCTCATCTGATAGAGGTTGGCCAGCGCCTTCCAGCTTGCCAGCAGCGCCGGGTTTCTTCGCACCGCTTCCTGATACGCCGTGCAAGCCTGTGGCAGCTGATTCTTCGACAGCGCTACGTGACCCTTCTCCTGCCAGGCCCGCGCGAGCTCCGGCCGAACGCCCAGAAGCGAGTCGAGCGTCCGCCCCGCCTGATCCAGCTTCTGCTGGTAACGCTGGCTCACCGCCAGCAGATAGAGCAGGTCCGGCTCGTCCTCGCCTGGCGCGCCACGACCGAGCGCCGCTCGCAGCGCGCTTTCGGCGCCCGCAAAGTCACTCTGCTCGATCAGCCGGCGCGCCTGACGCCGCACGTCGATGGGTTCGGATTCGGCCATGGCTCCAGCTAGCCTACACCCCGCAGGACCGGCCCGGCCAGCAACGGCCGCGCCGGCCCGTTCGAACCGCCATCAACCCTCGAAATCGAAGCCGAAGCGCAGCCCGATGGTCCGCGGCCGGTTGACCGCCACGCTGGGCGTGTAATCCGCCGCGTTGATGTTGAGCTGCGCGTGCTCGTCGAAGAGGTTGTCGATGAACAGCTCGGCGTTCCAGCCGTCCCGTTTGAATCCGGCCGATACGTTGACCAGCGTGTAGGCCTTCTGCACGTATCGGGCCGCCTTGAAACGGGTATCCCCGTTCGAGTCCACGTCGATGAAGTCGGGATTGGTCACGGAGGTAAGGTCGTCACCGGCAAGCGGCGTGCCACAGAAACCGCCCTCTTCCTTGATCTTCAGCCCTGACGGCGCGCCGTAGACCTGAGTGTTCACGTCCTCGATGAAGTAGGCGTTGCAGGTGGAGAGCGCTCTCGAATCTCCGGTGTAAACCACCGCAGCCTGGACCCAGCCGTCCGCGTCCAGGAACCCTTCGATGGGGAACTCGTAGCGGGCTCGCAGGTTGGCCCTGAACTTCGGCGTCCACGGCAGGCGACTGCCCTCGCGCACCACGATCTCCTCGAGCTGGGGGTTGATCCGGCTGAGCTTGTTGTCCACGTAGCTGAAGCCGCCCTGAATCGTCCAGCGATCGCCCGCGAGCCAGGTGAAGTCGAGATCCATGCCGTCCGCCTCCGCGTCGCCGGCATTCTCGATGAATACGAGGAACGCAACGTTCGCGGGATCGAAGCGGGAGATCTGCAGATCCTTGATGTCCGTCGAGTAGACGGTCGCGTTGACGTTCAGGGTGCGCTCGAGGAAGCTGCCCTTCAGCCCGATCTCATAGTTCTTCAGGCGATCCGTCTGGGCGATGGCCGGCACCAGATAGCCGGCGTAGACACCCTGGGTATTGTTCGCCAGCTGACCGGCATTGCGATTTGCCGTCTGGGGCCGGAAGCCTTCCGAGTAGGCGCCGAAGAGCATCACGTCGTTGGACAGGTTCCAGCTCAGCGTGCCACGCCAGATCGTGTCCTTCTGGTTGATCACCCCGTTGCGCTTGAAACCATCCACGTAGAACGTGCCGTCCGCCACCGCATCGTCGATGGCCTGGGACGCCGAGGCGCTGAAGAAGGCTTCCAGGTCCGAGACATTGCCGGAGTTGGCATACTCCCCCAGCGCATCGAGCCGCTCCGAGACGCGATTGTCGAATGCCTGCCCGTCACACGGACCCGTGCCAGCGTAGAACTTGCACCCGAACGACGAGCCGGTGGAACCGATGAACTCGTAGTCGATGTCGTAGTGACGGGCACCGATGCTGAACGAGATCGCGTCGGTGAGATCGAAGGCAAACTCCCCGAAAAACGCCACCTGGTCTTCATTGCGGGTGAAGCTGTTCACGAACGTCGTCGCCGGACCTCGACCATACGGATCCGTGACCCCGTCGACCGTGCTGACGATGTTGTCCGGCGTCGGGGCCGAGTTGGGCGGCGTGGTGATCGTGCCTGGCGCCGACGCCGTGTAGTAGCCCGCGCCCTTGGTGCCGAAATACTGGAACTGGCCGTCCGACTTGGTCTTCTGGTCGTCGATGAACACGCCCGCCGTGACCCGCCAGCGCTTGGCGGGGTCCGTGTTGATACGGAACTCGTTGGTCAGCCGTTTGTTGCTCGTGTTGCCGAGATACTGCTTGGTCGGGTCGTAGCAGTCGGTGTAACTCGTGTAGCCGTTGCCCGTGCACAGGTAGTACGCCTGATAGCCGCCGCCATTGGTGTACCCCGTGTAATCCTGGGTGTAGTACACGTCACGGTCGAGATAACCGCCCGTGTAGACCAGATCGAGCATGCCGATCCTGCCATTGAGCGTCCAGGTGGTCAGACCGAACTCGTCCTGATTGCGCGTAGGCTTGAAGTGATTCACCGAGGACTTGCCGTCGAGCACCGGGTCGTACTCGAACACACCTTCGGTCTCGAGCGTCTGATTGGTGTACTGCAGGAGCACGTCCCAGTCGTCGTTGATGAGATAGGACAGGCCGAAACGGGCGCCGCTGTATGTGGCGTCGTTGTAGTCCTTCTCCACCATGTCGCTGTTGTCGGCCACTTCCATGTTGGCGCGCTCGCCGCCGCACGCTGCGGGATCGTTGACGCTGCCCGAACAGATGCGCGCACCGAACACCGAGTTCCGGTTGATCACCTCGATGTCGCCCTGGTAGGTGCCGTAGTCGTTGTCGATCCAGCCGCCCTGACGATCGTTGTACGCGGTGATCCGGAAGGCGAGCTTCTCGCTGAGCGGCAGGTTCAGGTATGCGTTCACGGCCGTGCTGGGCTCACCGCCCTTGGTGGTGGATACGGTGGTGTTGAACCCTCCTTCCACCCGATCCACGCGCGGCTTGTTGGTGATCAGGCGTACGGTTCCGGTCTGGGAGCTGGCGCCGAACAGGGTGCCCTGGGGACCTGCCAGCACCTCGATGCGCTCCAGATCCACAGCGTAGATGTCCAGGTTCCGTCCGGCGAAGGAGACCGGCTGCTCATCCTGATAGAGGGCGACGGCCGGCGCCGACCCCTGGACCGAGGTGATGGTGATGGAGGACTGCTCCGTGGCGGCACCTCGTATGTAGAGTTCGCGCTGGCCGGGACCGCGCCCGGACGACACCACGTTGGTCAGGTACTGCGCGTACTCGTCGAAGTCGACGACCCCCAGCTTCTCCATGTCATCGCCGGTGAGCGCGCTGATCGACACCGGAATGTCTTCCATGGACTCGGCGCGCTTGGTGGCGGTGACGACGATCTCCTCGATCTGGGCTGCCTGCACCGCGCCGCTGGTCGCCGCGCTGGCGGCGATCACGGAGGCAACGGCCTGACTGATCCTGCTACGCTGGAATTTCACGAACTCCCTCCATATTGGTTTTCTTTGGT
>JASFLG010000120.1:0-9585 GCA_050118205.1 Pseudomonadales bacterium | reverse complement strand
ATGAGTGATGAAGAGTTCAGCCCGATCCGACCCAGGTCGGTTCCGCTGAGTCACGTACAACGTTCCGCCGACAGCCCACGCGCACCCGGACGAGCCGTCCCGTGGCGCGGCGCGGCCATCGCCGTAGCCGCCATCGCCCTGCTGGTGATGGTGTTCGTCGTGGTGCCCGACTACATCGCACCGCCCGTGGTCACCACCCACCCGGCGCCGGTACCGGGGCCGGATACGGGGGCGACGGCGACGCCGGGAGTGGCAACCGGGGACGATGCGCCACCGCCTTTCGAGGCGCTGCTCAGGCAGCAGACGCGGGAGAAGGCCCAGGCCGAGCTGTCCCGCTTCGTGGAGCTGCAGATGAAGCTTCAGGACACCATGCAGGTGGGCACCTGGGGTCAGGAGTCCCTGGATGCCGCCAAGGCGCTGGCGACGCGCGGTGACGAGCAGTTCGTAGCCGAGGATTTCGAGAATTCCCTGGCCTCTTACAGCGCCGCCTCGGACGCCCTGGCCGCGCTGATCGACCAGGGCGAGGCAATGCTCGAGGCGGCCCTGGCCAGAGGAGCCGACGCTCTCGATGCGCGGGACCAGAAAACGGCGCTGGCGAGCTTTCAGCGCGCCCTGACCATCGATCCGGACAACCAGGCGGCCACCAGAGGGCTCGCCCGTGCCGAGCAGCTCCCGCGGATCATCGACCTCATGCGCGAGGCCAAGAACCATGAGCTCGCCGGCGACTTCCGGGCGGCGGTCGACACCTACGAAACCGTTCGCGATCTGGACCCGGAAACGCACGGTCTCGACGAAGCGCTCGCCTCTGCCCGGGCGGGCGTCACGGACCTGGTCTTCAAGGAACACCTTTCCGACGGGTTCAAAGCCATGGACGCCGGTCACTTCGAGTCGGCCCGGCAGGCATTCAACGCAGCGCTGGCACTGCGGCCCGATGATCCGGTCGCGCTTGGCGGCCTCGAACAGGTCGCCGAGCGCAAGGATCTCGCCACCATCAGGCGCCTGCGCGCCAGCGCCGAAGATCTCGAGGCGGCGGAGCGCTGGCACGAAGCGGCCGACACCTACGCCAAGGTGCTGGCGCTGGACGACAACATTCAGTTTGCCAAGTCCGGTCGTGCGAGGGCTCTCGCCCAGGAACGAACGGGCATCAAGCTCGGCAACATCATCGCCTCCCCGGACAAGCTTTCCTCCAAGTCCCTGTTCGGTCAGGCGCACGACATTCTCGAGGAGGCCAAGTCCCTGAGCCCCCGGGGACCCAAGCTCGCGGCGCAGATCGCCCGGGTAGAAGACCTGCTCACCACATACGCCACTCCGGTGCCCGTTCTGTTTCGTTCGGACAACCGCACGGAGATCACGCTGTCGACGGTCGGCCGCCTCGGCACCTTCGAGGAGAAGGAGCTGAGCCTGCGACCGGGGGCGTACACCATCATCGGCAGCCGGGACGGCTGCAGGGACGTCCGGGAAAGCATCCTGGTGCGTCCGGACATGCAGCCCGTGGACATCCGCTGCGAAGAGACCTTCTGAAGTGAACGACGAACACCGCCCCATCGCCCGAGCGGACGATGACGCGGTCATCATCCGCCCGGTCGGCTACAAGCCGCGCGAAGAAACCGCGGAAGCCCGATTCCGTCCGAGCCGCACACAGATCATCGTCACGGCCATCCTCATCCCGACGCTCATTGCCGTGTGGTTTCTCTTCACTGCGAAGTCGGTGCGTCTCACTTTCGAGCCCGAGGCCGACTCCGTGAGCGTCAGCGGCGGGCTCGCGCTGGAGCTCGGTGGCATCTATCTGCTCCGCTCCGGCGGCTACCGGGTGCACGCCAGCGCACCCGGTTATTTCGACCTGGACGCCGAGCTCACCGTCGGCGACGACCGGAACCAGGTTCACCACTTCGAGCTCGCCAAGCTGCCCGGACGGGTGACCTTCACCTCCGTTCCGCCGGGCGCGGCCGTCGCCGTGGACGGCACCGCCCGTGGCTCGACGCCGACGGACCCCGTCGAGGTGCCGGCGGGGAACCGGGAGATCACCTTCACCGCGCCCCGCTATCAGCCCCTGGCGCTGGTGGTGGATATCACCGGCATGGACCAGGCGCAGACCGTCGAGGGCACGCTCGCGCCCAACTGGGCGGATGTGACTCTAGACACGGTACCGCCCGGCGCGGAGATCCTGCTCGACGACGAGCCCACCGGTGCGGTAACCCCTGCCACCATCGAGGCCCTGGCGGGCGAGCACGAGATCCGGCTCAAGCGCTCGGGCTACAAGAGCCATCGCCAGCGCATACTGGTCGCCGCCGAGGAGCAGGTCACGTTACCCACTTACACGCTGGAGCAGGCGGACGGGACCATCAACGTGACCACCCGGCCGGCCGGCGCCGGCGTGACGCTCAACGGCGAGTTCCAGGGCGAGTCGCCCGTGGAGCTCGCGGTGCGATCCGGGACGAGCTACCGGATACAGGTGTTCAAGGCCGGCTACCAGTCGGTGGAGCGCAGCGTTCGGCTGCGTTCCGGTGAAGCGCTGGACCTGTCCCTGCCCCTGACCCGCCAGATGGGTGATGTGCTGGTCTCCGTCGAGCCACCGGAAGCCGAGATCTTCGTGGATGGCACCCGCCGGGGCCGCGGCACCGAGAAGCTGAGCCTGCCCACCATGGCGCATGACCTGGCCGTGCGCCTGGACGGCTACGCCGGGTACGAGACCCGGATCACGCCAAAGGCCGGGCTGGTGCAGGAAGTGAAGGTTCGGCTCCTGACCCTGGCGGAAGCGCGCCTCGCCGCGCTCAAACCCCGTGTCACCAGCAGCGGTGGGCAGGAGCTGGTGCTCGTGAAGCCGGAAGCATTCACCATGGGCGCTTCCCGCCGCCAGCCGGGCCGCCGTGCCAACGAGACGCTGCGGGACGTGCAGATGCAGCGTTTCTACTACATCGGAACCCAGGAGGTGACCAACGCCCAGTTCCGCGCTTTTGCGCCGGGACACAACTCCGGCCAGTTCGAGGAGCAGGACCTGGACAAGGCGGAGCAGCCGGTAGTCAACGTGAGCTGGCTCGAGGCCGCCCTCTACTGCAACTGGCTCTCCGACCGGGACAAGCTGCCCCGTTTCTACCTGACCGACCGGGGCAAGGTCACCGGCATCAATGCCCAGGCCACCGGATATCGCCTGCCGACGGAAGCGGAGTGGGCCTATGCCGTCCGGCAGGTCGACGTGGAGGGACCGCTGCGCTTTCCCTGGGGCGCCAACCTGCCCCCGCCGGATCGGCACGGCAACTACGCGGACCGGTCCGCAGCGCATCTGGTCGGCCGTATCATCTTCGGGTACAACGACAACTACATCGTCTCGGCCCCGGTGGGCACGTACGCGCCGAATCGGCTTGGTCTGTACGACATGTCCGGCAACGTGGCAGAGTGGGTGAACGATTTCTACGAGATTCCCGATTCGGCGCCCGTGGTCGATCCGCTCGGGCCCGACAACGGTGAGTATCACGTGATTCGCGGCTCCAGCTGGATGCACGGAACCATCACGGATCTCAGGATTTCCTTCCGCGATTACGGGCTGGAAGGACGGCAGGACCTGGGTTTCCGCATCGCCCGTTTCGCGGAACCCAATTGACCCCCGGTGGTCCGTCCAGTAAGTACGCTCATGGAGCGAAGCGAGGCGTTCATCCGGTGAGATCCGAACAGACCCATACCCGGCAGAAGGCGCGCCGCGTGCCCGCCGCCATGTGGCTCGCCCTGCTGCTGCTCGGTGCCGCGCCCCTCGGCGCCGTGCGGGCGGAGGAAGCCGATGCCGGCACCGGCAACGAGACCGCGAAGTCGTCGCCCGAGCAATCCGATACCGGCAGCGGGAGCGGAAGCAAAGACGAGCCCAGCCAGAACCAGGGAAAACCCTCGGCGGACGTGTTCATTCCCTCGGAGGAGATCTCCGAGGACTTCGCTGTCTCCTTTCCCGTCGATATCTGAAGGACCCGATAGACAGCCCATGGCCACAGCACCGAACAACTCGCTCCGTCACCAGCTCCCCTTCGAGCTCGTCTATCAGGTGGTGGCGCTGGTCGTTTCCGTGATCCTGGTGCACCTGGTCTACATCACGGTCATCCGGCCGAATGCGGACGCCATTCTGAGCGCCCAGGCTGAGCAGGCAGCGCAGGGACTCGAGGTGGTACAGGAGCGCAGCCTCTACGTGGTGCTCAAGGATTACGAGCAGGAATCCTGCTTCGTGCTCTGGTTCTGGGCCATGGCCATCATGGGTTACAAGGGCCGGGTGGCGCTCAAGGAGCGCCAGCTCCTCGGCCAGGACATCGTCCACGTCAGCGACGGGATGAGCATCCTGCCGGAGGACACCCGGGAGTACACGCGAGGCATCCAGGCCCTGCCCAGCGAGACCCAGGGCTATCTGCTGCCACGAGCTCTGCTCGCCGCGCTGCAGCGCTTCGCCTCCACCCGCAATGTCCAGGACGCGTCGGAAGCGGTGAAGAGCGTCTGCGAATCGGAAGAGGACCGGCTGGACAGTGAGCTGTCCATGGTTCGTTACATCGCCTGGGCGATTCCGTCCATCGGCTTCATCGGCACCGTCCGCGGTATCGGTGACGCGCTCGCCCAGGCGTACAAGGCGGTGGAGGGCGATATCGCCGGCGTCACCGCGAGCCTCGGCGTCGCGTTCAACTCCACCTTCACCGCACTGGTGATCAGCATCGTGCTGATGTTCCTCATGCACCAGCTGCAGCTGATCCAGGAGAGGCTCGTCCTCGATTCCCAGACCTATTGCGATCAGCGCCTGCTGCGGCATCTGCAGGTACGCAGTCAATGACCGCGGTCATCGAGCTGAACGATCTCGAGCTCTCGCTGTACCGGGGCAGCGAACGCCTGTACAGCGAGCCCGGCGTCGCCGTCGTGCGACCTGAGGAGCTGCTGTTCGGTGAGCAGGCGTTGCGTCTTGCCCGCGTGCACCCCCAGCAGGCCAATCTCCAGTACTTCAAGCGGATGAATGCCGACCCGCTCACCCAGCCCGTGAAGCACGCCGCGAACCACGCCGATCTGGTCTATCTGCACCTCAAGGAGATCGCCGGCATCAGCTCCGACGATGTGGTGCTCGCGGTTCCGGGCACGATGAGCGGCGAGCAGCTCGGGGTGCTGCTGGGCATCTGTCAGGAAGCCGGGATTGACGTGAGCGGGTTTGTCAACGCCGCTGTCGCGGCAACTTCCACCTTCCCGGTGCCGGAGCAGGTGATCTATCTCGATGTCTTCCTGCAGCACGTTCAGGTGAGTGAGCTCTCGGTGGGCACGGAGGTACACCACGAGCGTTCCTTCGAGGTTCGCGAGTGCGGCTTCACAAGTCTGCTCGACGGCTGGGTCAACCTGGTCGCCGACCGCTTCGTTCAGGAGACGCGATTCGATCCGCTGCATACGGCCGAATCCGAGCAGCAGGTCTACAACCAGGTCTACGACTGGGTCGTCGGCGCCCATCACCAGAGCGAGGTCGCCATAGACATCCCGCACGGCGACCAGCGCCGGCGGGTGGAGGTGCCGAAGACGCAGCTCGAGCAGAAAGCCCAGCAGCGCGTCGACCGGCTGCTCGACACGCTGCCGGGCAGTGGCACGCTCGTGCTCACCGCCCGAGCGGCGCGCATGCCCGGCATGGCCGGGCGCCTCAAGGCCGCCGGCTACGACGTCCGCCTGCTCACCGCGGACGCGGTCGCCGCCGGATGCAACGAGCACCTGGGGGCGATCCGAACGTCCGAAGCGGACCTGCGCCTGATCACTCGCCTGCCGAGCCAGTACGAAGCAGCCGAGATTGCGGCCACGGCACCGCTGGTGCCGACACATCTCCTGCACGGCCACGTCGCCCGGCCGCTGATGCAGACACCGCTCGCCAGCGCATTCCGGGAAGCCGGGGACGGCATCTGGCTGCGTGGCGGGATGGAAGCCACGCTGAACGGCGAGGCTCTGACCGCGGATCGCAGGTTGTGCCTCGGCGACGTGATCGAGACCGGCAAGGGCACCTACACGGCCATCCGCCTGGAGCGCTGAGCATTCCGTGGCCCGCCGGCAGACCAACGTCTTCTCGCTTTCGTTCCTCGACGTCATGTCCTGCGGCTTCGGCGCGGTGGTCCTGATCTTCCTCATCATCAATCACGCGAGCCAGGAGGAGGCCGACACGGTCAATCAGGACGCCCTTTCCGAGATACGGCTCCTCGACTACCAGGTGCAGAACGGCGAACGGGACCTGGCCGAGCTCAAGGAGCAGCTCGCGGATCTCCTGGCGCGCGTTTCCGACTCCGACCAGAAGCTCAACAGCACCAAGACCCAGATCGACGAGCGGACCGAGGATCTCGCCGAGCTCGAGAACGTGTCCCTTGCACGCGTCGAGAGCCTCGAGAAGCTGAAGAGCGATGTGGAAGCGCGGGAGAAGGAGCTGAAGCGTCTGAAAGCGATCGAGGCGGAAGGCGAAGGCAGTCGTATCCGCTCCTTCACCGGTGAGGGTGACCGGCAGTATCTGACCGGGCTCAAGGTGGGCGGCAAGCACATCCTGATCGCCGTGGACACTTCAGCGAGCATGCTCGACGACGACATCGTGAACGTCCTGCGCCGGCGAAACATGGCGGACGAACGCAAGATCAAGGCCCCCAAGTGGCAACGGGCAGTACGGACCGTGGAGTGGCTGTCGTCGCAGCTGCCCCTGGATACCAGCTTCCAGATCTACGGTTTCAACGAGTCCAGCGAAGCCCTCCTCGAGCCGACCCAGGGCGAATGGATCGAGCTGGGTGAAGGACGGGAGCTGGACGATGCCCTGACCGAGCTGAAGAAACGCATTCCAGCGAACGGGACCAGCCTCGAGAACCTGGCGCTGGCCATGTCCGAGCTCGAGCCGCCGCCGGACAACGTCTATCTGATCATCGACTCCCTGCCTACCATGGGCACGCGCCCGCCGCGCGGTAACACGGTCAGCGGCCGCACTCGCCTGAATCTGTTCCAGGACGCCGTGCGCAAGATCCCCGCCCAGGTTCCAATCAACGTGATCATGTTTCCCATGGAAGGTGATCCCATGGCTGCTGCCGCTTACTGGAACCTGGCGCGCACGTCCGGCGGCTCCTTTCTCTCCCCATCCAGGGACTGGCCGTGAGCGAGTATCTCGAGGGCACAGCATGAAGCGGCGTAAACGCCGAGGCATCCCGGAGTTCAGCGTTTCCTTCCTGGACGTGATCTGCTGCGGTTTCGGCGCCATCATCCTGCTGCTGATAATCACCAAGACCGTGGAGCCGATCCTCCTCGAGCAGTCCCAGGTCGATCTCGAAGGGGTGGTCGAGGCGCGCGAAGACGCGCTCTTCGAGATTCGCGGTCAGGTCAGAGAGCTCAACCGGCAGGTAACCGACGCGAAGGCGGATCTGGATGACAACCTTCTCGAGCTTGCGGCCCTCGAGAAAGAGCTCACCAAAATCCTCGGCAAGTACCGGACGACCGAGACGCTGGAGACAAAAGCCGAATCCGAAACCACAGAGCTAGCCGCCGCCAAGCAGTCACTCAGCGAGGAAATGCAGCGCCTGCTCGGGGCGGACTTCCGGCGCAACACCGAGCTGGTGGGCGGCATCGCCGTGGACAGCGAATACATCATCTTCGTCATCGACACCTCCGGGAGTATGTTCAATGCGGCATGGTCCCAGGTGCTGCGGAAGGTCGAGGAGACCCTGGCCATCTATCCTCAGGTGAAAGGCATCCAGGTCATGAACGACATGGGTGACTACATGTATCCGCGCTATGCCGGGGAGTGGATTCCGGACTCGCCGACCCGGCGCAAAGGCATCATTCAGCGTCTGCAGAGCTGGAACCCGTTCTCCAACTCGAGCCCGGTCGAGGGCATCGAGGCCGCCGTGACGACGTATTACGATCCCAGCAAGCTGATCAGCATCTACGTGTTCGGAGACGACTTCACGGGGCAGTCCATCGAGTCCGTGGTCGACGCGGTGGACAAGGTGAACAAGGTCGGACCCGACGGCCGGAAGATGGTCCGAATCCATGCGGTGGCCTTTCCCGTCTATCTGCAGCGGCCGAACGCCCGGGTGTACCGGTTCGCCGCCCTGATGCGGCAGCTCGCCTACCGCAATGACGGAACCTTTGTCGGTTTGAGCGAATTCCAGTAGCCTTTGGGCATGGGGGACAATGTGGCAGTACCTGCGCCCTTCCTGCCTGGGAGCGGATGGCAGAACCGGTGGCACAACGGGCGGGTGCGGGCGCCGATACGCGCCCTGCTGCTCAGCGCCCTGCTCACCCTTGCCGGCTGCATGTCCACTACCGTGGAGGTGGACGAACAGACCAAGTTCCCCGTACCCCTGGTGAACAAGATTCCCCTGACGGTGGGTCTATCCCTGCCGGAGGAACTGCTGACGTTCGTGCATTCCGAAGACCATGGCGACGACGGGACGTTCACCATCGAGATCGGCGAGGCTCAACCCACCGTCTTCAAGAACCTTCTGGTCGGAATGTTCGACAACATGGTGGTCGTCGACGACCCCGCCCACCCGGGCGTCGACGTCGCCGGCACCATCGTGCCCAAGATCGCCGAGATGCAGTTCTCCACCCCGACCCAGACGCGCACGGACTACTTCGAGGTCTGGCTGCGTTACTCGTTCGAGCTGTACGGGCACGACGGCGGTCATCTGGGCGATTGGGATCTCACGGCTTACGGCAAGGCGAACACCCAGAACTACGGGCTGAACAACACCCAGCCCACGCTTCGCGCCGCGGCGCTCCAGGCATGCCGGGACGCAATGGCGTTCTTTACGGTACAGTTCACTCAGATCAACGTCGTGCAGCAGTGGCTCGCCTCGGAGCTCAGCGCGGAGCACGGCCTGACCCAGCAGAGGGCAACCAAGGTTCAGGCGCCCCCCGCCGAGCCGAATGCCGCCCAGAGTTCTGCCCAGACGAAAGGGCACGGAGAATCCTGATGAATCCGATCCGCTACGTGTCGATCCGGCTGTCGGTTGCAACGCTGTTCTGCTCCACCCTGCTCGGTGGCTGCGTGACCGCCACCGTGCAGCAGGTCCGGGAGGCCTCCACCGGTCTCGATGAATCCGATGCCATCGTCGTGCTCGGCCGCAAGGACCGGCCAAGCCGCAACGAGACGGAGATGAACTTCGTACGCTGCGTTGGAGATCGCATGGGCAGAGGCGGCAACCGCGTCGCGGTGATCAGCGAGGCAGACTTCCGTGATGCTCTGTTCCCCTGGTTCGAGCCGCGCACCGCACCGGTGAACACATCCGACCTGCCCGAGATCATGCAGACCCCGGTGGTCGCCCGGCGGCTCGAAGAGCTCGGCCTGCGTTACCTGGTGTGGATCGACGGGTCCACCATGCGGACCGAGTCCGCCGGTTCCATGACCTGCAGCGTCACTACGGCCGGTGGCGGCTGCTTCGGTTTTCTGACCTGGGAGAACGACTCGTCTTACGAGGCCACAGTCTGGGACGTTCGCCACGGACAGGCCGTGGGCCGGGTGAGCTCGGATGCCGTCGGCACGAGCTACGTGCCCGCCGTGGTCGTGCCGGTACCGCTGATCGCCCGGGTTCAGAACTCGGCCTGCAACAGCCTCTCGAATCAGCTGAAAAC
>JASFLG010000119.1:0-9595 GCA_050118205.1 Pseudomonadales bacterium | reverse complement strand
TCGGTGACGCGATCACCCAGGAAATCCAGCATGCGGTCGGCATCCGCCGGCCGCCCGCCCTGCAGCGCCTCTGCAGAACTGAGCAGGCACTGTCCGACACCCAGCCCCAGGGACTCGACGGGCGAGATCTGAGTGAATGGAGCGGTCTGCGCCGCGTCGCGACTTCGAACGTTGAGCTGGAACAGGATTCCCTGTGGGGTGGACGACAGCGCACCGTGGATGAACCCATCCAGTCCTTCTTCGTCGACGAGCGCGCTGAGTGCCTCTGCCCCGAGTGATCTCGCCGAGCTGCCGCGGAAGGCCGACGTGTAGAGAAACAGGTTCTCGAAGTAGGAAAGCCCGAGAAACAGAGCGACGTATGCCGCACGCGCCAGTTGCTCCAGTTCGGGATCGCTCTCGATGCGTCCCACCACCCAGGCTCTCTGTGTCGATACGGGAAGGGTCGACGTTGAGTAGCTTGCCAGGATCGAGGCTATGGAGGGTATCAGGTCTCCGAGTTGTCCAGCCTCCTGGGTACCATGACGCCAGTCGACGAGAGAAATCGACTGTTTCTGACGAAAGAGCAACGGGGGCCTGACGTCGTCGATCAGAATGGGTACGAGAATGTTCCGCTCGAGACCTTCTGTGGCTTCTGCTCTGACCCAGTTCGATCCGATGGAGTGCTTCGACCAGACGACGACAATGCACAGCGTTTCAGAGATCGCCTTCTCAATCCGATCATCGAAGTTCGAGCCGATATCAATGTGCCGGTCCCACCAGACGTTCCAACCCTGCGCTTCGAGCGCTGCGACCAGCTTCTGAATCACCTCCCGGTCCTGCGACGCGTACGATATGAAAAGATCTGACATGACGGATCTCAGCCGGGAGGTTGCCGATGCGTGATTGCGATGGCCATCAGAGCACCGGTGCCAGCAGCATGGCGCCGCGGGCGGCGGCTCTGAGCCACCAGGGATTCTTCGCGGGATCCACCACATCGATCTCCTCGGCGTTCGCGAAGTCGCTGAGCAGCATGGCCTCGATCTTCCCGGCCAGCGCCGCGTCGGCGAGCACCACGGTCTGCTCGAAGTTCAGACGCATGGAGCGGTTGTCCAGATTCGCCGTGCCTACGGTGGCCAGGTCGTCGTCGATCAGCATGACCTTCTGATGCAGGAAACCGCCGGTGTAGCGGAAGATGCTCACCCCGCATGGCACCAGCTCCGCGACGAACGCACGGCCGGCAAGCGCGACCGTATGGTTGTCCGTGATCCCGGCGACCAGGATCCGGACGTCCACGCCGCGCAGCGCGGCGAGCTTCAGCGCATCCAGGATCGAGACGTTCGGCACGAAGTAGGGACTCACAATCCACAGCCGCTCGCGCGCCGAGTGGATGGCGTGCACGAACATCAGCGCGCCGGTCTCGACGTCGTCCGCCGGTCCGCTCGGCAGGGACAGGGCCGTGTGCCCGGCGGCCTCCGCTCGCGGTGTCCAACCGATCAGCGGCAGCTCGCCCGTCGACCAGTACCAGTCCTCCACGAACGGCAGCTGGGTGGTCATGGCGACGGGTCCGCGGATGCGCACATGGGTGTCGCGCCAGGGCGTCAGCTTCGGATCGGCGCCCAGGTACTCGTCACCGACGTTGTGCCCACCCACGAAGCTGGTATGGCCGTCCACCACCACCACCTTGCGGTGGTTGCGGAAGTTGATCTGGAAGCGGCGGACTCGCCGCGTGGTGCCGGTGAACGTCTCCACATGCGCGCCGGCCGCCCGCAGGGCCTGGGTGTAACGGCGCGGCAGATCGTATGAGCCGACCGCGTCGATCAGGAAGTAGACGCGCACGCCGCGACCGAGACACTCGAGCAGCGCATCCTTCAACCGTCGGCCGAGATGGTCGTCCCGGACGATGTAGAACTGTACGAGGACGTACTGCTCGGCCCCGGCCACCGCCTCGAATATGGCATCGAAGGTGGCCTCGCCGTCGACGAGAATCTCTATATCGTTGCCCGACAGAAAGGGCGTGCCGGCAATCTTCTCGAAACCCATGTAGCGGCGGCTGGCCCCGTCGAGTCCGGAGCGGAACCGCGCGCCCGCCTCACCCGACATCTCGCCTGTCACGTGGGCGATGGCGGCGTCCCCGGCCCGCCGGGCCGCCACGTAGCCATAGAACCGGTGCCTGCCGAAGACGGTGTACAGGGGCAGGGCGACGATCGGCACCGCCACCAGCGCGAGCAGCCAGGCGATGGCGCCTTGCGCCGTGCGCACGTTCATCACGGCATGCACCGCAAAGCCCACCGAAACGAGCTCCAGGAGCACATAGGTAACGGTGATCAGCCCCGGGTATTGGTGCAGAATGTCCAGCATCTCGACGGAAGGATAGACACATCGTGTCCAAGCCCGCCACATCGTCCGCAGACGGCCGCAAGGTCGGCCTGGCCCTGGGCGGCGGTGGCGCCAAGGGGCTCGCCCACATTCCCATGCTGCAGACCCTGGATGCAGCCGGCGTGCGGCCGCACGCCATTGCCGGGACCAGCGTCGGCGCCATCATGGGCACGCTCTATGCCTCCGGCGCGAGCGGGGATGAGATCCGCGAGGGCATCACCGAGCTGGTCGAGATGCCGAAGACGCTCAGAGAGGCCTTCGAAACCAAGCAGATCTTCGCCTGGCTCGAATTCTTCGACCTGGACATCGGCCGCGGCAGCATCTTCCAGGTGGACAAGTTTCTCGATCATCTGGAGGGCCAGATCGGGGTCAGCCACTTCGAGGAGCTCGACATACCGCTGAAGGTGGTGGCCGCGGACTTCTGGGCCCGGGAGCAGGTGGTGTTCGACACGGGACCGATCATCCCAGCGGTGGCGGCGAGCTTTGCCATGCCGGGCATCTTCCGCCCCGTGGTGCAGGAGGACCGGGTGCTGGTCGACGGCGGCAGCGTCAATCCGCTGCCTTACGATCTGCTCCTCGATGACTGCGACGTGGTGATCGCTGTCGATGTCGTGGGCCTGCGGGAGCCGGAGGAGGGCCTGCTGCCGAGCTACACGGAGTCGCTGTTCAACACCTTTCAGATCGCGGAGAAGGCGATCATGCGCGAGAAGTTCAAGCGGCGGGAACCGGACATCCACGTGGAGGTGGAGGTGTCCGGCGTGCGCGTGCTCGAGTTCCACAAGGTGGACGAGATCTTTGAGCGGGCGGAGCCTGCCCGCAAGGAGCTGGCCCGGCGCCTCGAGGACCTCGGTCTCGGAGGCTAGCGGGCCAGGTCTTCCTTCAGGGTCCTGGCCGCGAGCATGTAGTTCACAAACGAAATCACGTACACGAAGGCGCAGAGGATGAGCGCCCAGCGCAGCGACTCCGTATCGGGCACAGACAGGGTCGACTGAAACACGTCGCTGAGGAACCCGACCGCCGTCGGTCCGAAGACCAGGCCGATGATGTTGACGATGAACAGCAGCAGGGCGGACGCGGAGGCGCGCATGGCGGGTGGCGCCAGGGACTGGGTCATGCCGAAGGTGGGCCCGGTGTAGAGCTGCACGGTGAACGCGGGGACGATGTAGAGGGCCAGGATCACCCGGATGTCGTCGATCAGGAACACGCCAAGGCTGAATGGCACCGCGACGAGAAAACCCCAGGCAGGTACCCACATGTACCAGCGCACGTCGCGCTTGCCGAGCCGGTCACCGATCCATCCGGACAGCACCGTACCGATGCCGCCGGCAATGCCGATGATCAGTCCGAGCGCGGTACCGACCTGGCCGGAGGACATGTCGTGCGTTCGGATCAGGAAGGCCGGCATCCAGGCGATAGCGCCGTACCCGACGAAAGCCTGGGTCGCCGCGCCGAGGGCGATCTGCCGGAAGCTTCTGAATCCCCACATGGTCCTGACCACCGTGGAGAACGGCACGGGATCGACGTCGTGAGCGCTCGTCTCGGAGTGGCCGCGTGGGGGCTCGCGAACGGTCAGGCGCAGCAGGATGGCGAGCAGCACGCCGGGAATGCCTACCACCAGGAAAGCATTGCGCCAGCCGAAGAACTCGTTGACCCAGCCGCCGGCCAGGTTGCCGAAGAGAATGCCCACGGGAATGCCGATGGCGTAGATGCCGAGCGCGGTAGCCCGCTCGTTGGCGGCAAAGTAATCGGCCAGCAGCGAGTGGGACGGGGGGCTGCCGCCGGCTTCGCCGATACCGACGCCAATCCGCGCCACGAGCAGCTGCCAGTAGTTCTGGGCGAGCCCGGAGAGCGCCGTCATGCCGGACCAGATCGCGAGGCAGATGGTGATGATGTTGACCCGCGAGTGCTTGTCGGCCAGACGGGCAATGGGAATTCCGAGGGTCGCGTAGAAGATGCCGAAGGCGAGACCGGACAGGGCGCCGATCTCGGTGTCCGTCAGTCCCAGATCCGTCTTGATGGACTGTGCCAGGATCGCCAGGATCTGCCGGTCGATGAAGTTGAAGATGTAGACGACCAGCAGCACGCCGAGCACGTAGTGTGCGTACCGCCGGGTGAACGTGACCCTGGCGGTCCCTTCCGGTTCGGCCACCCCGCCTCGGAGCTCCTCAGCCATGATCCCTCTCCCTGTCCCCTCCGGATCGCGGCACCGTCCGGGCGTTCGCTGTCGGGCGCAAGGGTAGCAGGGTGCCCGCCACGCGTCTCGGCCGCCGCTCTGACCTGCCTGCGGCGGGTATCGCCGTGCTGATGCGGAGATCCGGTCGCCCGGCATCCACGTCGATGGTTAGAATTCTCACTGAAAGAACCACCATGGACCCATCGAGGCTGTGATGATGACCGATACGGCGCAACAGGTGCTCTTCAGCAACGAAGCCTTCTATCTGGCGTTCAGCCAGAAGGACATCACCGCCATGGACGCGATCTGGTCGCGTACCTCGCCCGTGGTCTGCGTGCATCCCGGCTGGCGGCGCCTTATCGACCGGGCGGAGATCATGACCAGCTGGCGGCGGATCCTCGAGAACCCGGACCAGCCGGGCATGGACTTCCTCGAACCGGTGGTGCACGACTTCGGCGCCATGATGCTGGTCACCTGCTATGAGGCGCTGCCGAACGGCGTGTGCCTCGCGAGCAACGGGTTCGTTTACGAGAGCGAGCGCTGGCAGATGGTGCTCCACCACTCCGGTGCCTGCGCCCAGGCCATCGACTGAACGGAGGCTCGATTCGAGAAGTGACGGAGTTCAACCAGCCCCTCTCCGGAAACGAGATGCCGCGTTTCGGCGGCAATGCTTCCATGTTCCGGCTGCCGCTCGACAGCGCGGCGGCGGGGCTCGATGTGGCCATCGTCGGGGTGCCCCTCGACATCGGCACGAGCAACCGCACCGGCGCCCGCTACGGACCGCGACAGATCCGTGCGGAGTCCGTGCTCGTGCGGCCGTATGGCATGGCGACGGGTGCTGCTCCGTTCGAGTCGTTCCAGGTCGCCGATACGGGCGACGTGGCGCTGAACCCGTACAGCCTGGAGAAGTCGATCGGCCTGATCGAGGCGCACTACGACGCGCTCCTTGCCCACGACGTGATCCCCTTGTCTCTCGGCGGCGACCACACCATTGCGCTACCCATTCTGCGCGCGGTCTCTCGAAAACACGGGCCGGTCGGGCTCGTGCACGTGGATGCGCACGCGGACATGAACGACACCATGCTCGGCGAGCGCGTCACCCACGGCACGATCTTCCGCCGCGCGATCGAAGAGGGTCTGGTCGATCCCCGGCGCATGGTGCAGATCGGGCTGCGCGCCACCGGTTATGCCGCAGACGACTTCGACTGGGCGCGCCGGCAGGGGGTGCGCGTGGTGCCGGCCGAGGACTGCTGGTACCGCTCGCTTGCGCCGCTCATGGACGAGGTGCGGGCCAGCCTGGGTTCCAGTGGCCCGGTCTACCTGACGTTCGACATCGACGGGCTCGACCCCTCCGTGGCCCCCGGGACGGGCACGCCCGAGCCCGGTGGGCTCACCGGATCCCAGGGGCTCGAGATCATTCGCGGCTGTTTCGGTCTGAATCTGGTTGGCTGCGATCTGGTGGAGGTGTCTCCGCCCTACGACACCACCGGTAACACGGCGCTGCTCGCGGCTAACCTCGCCTTCGAGATGCTCTGCGCGCTGCCCGGCTGCCGTCGCCGCTGATCTCTTCTTTCGCGGCGGGGGAGGCGGGCGTAAGGTGCGGGTGAGACAACCCACCCACGGAGGGCGATCATGAACCTCAAAGTGGACCCGAACGTTCACCTGAACGATCCGTCACTGATCCGGACACAGGCGTTCATCGACGGGCGCTGGGTCGACGGCGATTCCGGCGAGACCCTTCCCGTGCGTAATCCTGCCAGCGGCGAGGTGATCGCCGAGGTGGCGCACTGCGGCGCGGCGGAGACCCGGCGCGCCATCGAGGCAGCGGAGTCCGCGCAGCGATCCTGGCGGACGCGGGCCGCCAGAGAGCGTTCGGCGGTTCTCAGACGCTGGTTCGAGCTCATCATGGCCAATCAGGAAGATCTGGCCCTGCTCATGACGCTGGAGCAGGGCAAGATCCTGGCCGAATCACGGGCCGAGATCGCCTACGCGGCCTCGTTCATCGAGTGGTTTGCCGAGGAGGCGAAGCGGATCTATGGCGACGTGATCCCCGCCCCCCAGACCGACCGTCGCGCGGTGGTGATCCGGCAGCCGGTGGGCGTGTGCGCCGCGATCACACCATGGAATTTCCCGAGCGCCATGATCACCCGCAAAGCGGGGCCGGCGCTGGCCGTGGGCTGCGCGATGGTGCTGAAACCGGCCAAAGAGACGCCCCTGTCGGCGCTGGCGCTCGCCGAGCTCGCCGATCGGGCCGGGTTGCCCGGGGGGCTTCTGAACGTGATCACCGGCAGGAGCTCGAGCGAGATCGGTGCCGAGCTCACCGGTAATCCCATCGTGAGAAAGCTCACCTTCACCGGGTCGACCCCCGTGGGCAAGCAGCTCACTGCCCAGTGTGCCGCCACCATGAAGCGAACGTCCATGGAGCTGGGCGGCAACGCGCCGGTCATCGTCTTCGACGACGCAGACCTGGATGCGGCGGTCGCCGGCGCCGCCGCGTCGAAGTATCGCAACTCCGGGCAGACGTGCATCTGCGCGAACCGGATCCTGGTCCAGGATTCGGTCTACGACGCGTTCGTCGAACGGTTCACGGCGCTGGTGTCGAGCTTCCGGATCGGTGATGGGCTGGATGAGTCGGTCACCCACGGGCCGGTGATCAATACCCAGGCGGTGGCCGACATCGATGCGCTGGTGCAGGACGCACTGGCCAAGGGCGCCACCGCCACGATAGGCGGCGGACCGAGCTCGCTCGGCCCCTGCTACTACGAGCCCACGGTGCTGACCAACGTGAGCACGGGCATGCGGTTGCACGCCGAGGAGATCTTCGGTCCGGTGGCTCCGGTCTTCCGCTTCGGCACCGAGGAGGAGGGCATCGCGCTCGCCAACGACACCGAGTTCGGGCTTGCGAGCTACATCTACACCCGGGACATCGGCCGGGTCTGGCGTGTCTCCGAGGGCATCGAGTACGGCATGGTGGGGGTCAACGAGGTGGCCATCACCTCCGAGGTCATCCCCTTCGGAGGTGTAAAAGAGTCTGGTCAGGGCCGTGAAGGCTCTAAATACGGCTGTGATGACTACCTCGAAGTGAAGTACATCTGCATGGGCGGGTTGGCATCCTGAGCGGGAGCCGGTCAGCCCCGCTCGGGAACGCCAGCGGCTGCCGCCGCGCTGCGGATCGGGCCGTGGTTGGCCGGCATGGTAACCTCTGCCGCCGACGCCACAGGTGAGGAAGGGGATGCAGAGCGTATCGGTGGCCCAGCACTGGCAGCAGGCAATCGAAGCACGTGCTGCGGCCGACTTCGACCTCCGCGACGGGGCGGTCAGCCCGCGACGCCTGCCGGCCTGGACGCGGATGCAGGTGCCGGCGCTGATGGACGTGATGGTGCGGATGCCGTCCGGCGTCCGTCTCCGCTTCGGAACCGACTCGACCCGCGTCGGCCTTTCCTTCCACGCCACGAATCTCGTCACGCCGCCGAATGCGCGGCGTCCCGTGCCGTTCAATCTTGAGACGGGCGGCGAGCTGCGCCGGGCCGAGTCGACGGCCGGAAACACCATCGTGCTCAATCCCGCGCGTCCCGGCGAGTTCGAGCTTCGGCGCGGAGAGGCGGACACCATCTGGTTCGAGGATCTACCGGCGCAGGAGAAGGTGTGTGAGCTCTGGTTGCCGCACAATGCGTTCGTCTCCCTGGACAGCCTGCATCTCGACGACGGTGCGGCTCTCAAAGGTGCGGGCGCGGACCCTCGCCCGCGCTGGATCCACTACGGCAGCTCGATCAGCCACTGCATGGAAGCGGAGCAACCGGCCCTGACCTGGCCTGCGGTGGCGGGACGCCTGGCGGGGGCGAACCTGACGAGCCTCGGTTTCGGTGGCCAGTGTCACCTCGACCAGTTCGTGGCGCGCACGATCCGGGATTCGGATGCCGATGTGATCAGCATCAAGACCGGCATCAATGTGATCAACATGGATTCCATGCGCGAACGCGTTTTCGAGCCCGCCCTGCACGGGTTTCTGGACACGATCCGGGAAGGAAAGCCCGACACGCCCATCGTGCTGGTCTCACCCATCTTCTGCCCCAGCGCCGAGGACCATCCCGGGCCCACGGTGCCGAATGGCAACGGCCGCTTCGTCACCATTCCGGGCAGCGCCGAGATACGTGCCGGCTGCATGACGCTCGGCACCGTCCGGAAGATCATCGCGCGCGTCGTCGAGCGAAGACGGGACGCGGGGGATAGGCACGTGCACTATCTGGACGGACTCACCCTGTTCGGCGCGGGCGACGCGGGAGATCTTCCCGACGACCTGCACCCGAACCCGCAGGGCTACGTGCGCATGGGGGAGCGGTTCGCGCCGCACCTCGAGCGCCTGATCGAATCGATCCCGGAGTAAGCGATGGCGAACCTGCTCGAGATTTCCACCGCCGTCATCGACGGCGGCAAGACGACCGAGGAGGTCGGCCCGTTGAACCGCATCAACCACGAGCTCTCAGTCGTCGCGGACGGTGTGGCCATGGTCGAGGCCTTCTCGCACTGCATCCTCTTCGAGACCGACGACGGCCTGGTGGCCTTCGATACCAGCGGGCCCCAGGGCGGCAGTCGCGTGGTGGACGCGGTACGGGGCTGGCGTGACGGCCGCTTCAATACGCTGATCTACACCCACGGGCACCTGGACCACGTGGGCGGCAGCGGCGCCTTCGTCGCCGACGCCGAACGTCACGGTCACCCGGTGCCGGAGGTGGCGGGCCACGAGAACGTCTCCCGGCGCTTCGACCGCTACAACTGGACCAGCGGCTACAACATGGTGATCAACCGGCGCCAGTTCGGTCAGTTCTCGAGGCGCGGTTACACCATGGTGGACGGGGACCGTTTCCTGCCCGAGACCGCCGTCCGGCCGGGCATCACCTATTCCGATACCCTCGAACTCGACCTTGGGGGGCTCGCCATCGAGCTCAAGCACGCCAAGGGCGAGACCGACGATCACACCTGGTCCTGGATCCCGGAGCACAAGGCGATCTGTGCCGGCGACTTCTTCATCTGGTGCTTTCCGAATGCCGGCAACCCCCAGAAGGTGCA
>JASFLG010000118.1:0-9604 GCA_050118205.1 Pseudomonadales bacterium | reverse complement strand
TTCAGCGCGGCGCTGTCCTGCATGCGCTTGAGGTTCTCAGACGGGCTCAGGAAACGCCGCAGGCTCTGCCGGTAGTGCTCGAGAATGTACGGGTTGTCTGCAACGAACTCCTTGCAGCTTGCCTCTACCCTGGCGATGCCGGCGACGATGGCGAGGCGCAGGTTTTCCGGGTCCTCGTCCGAGGGCGAGTAGTCGATCACACCATCGATGTTGCCCTGCTGGTAGAGCTCACAGGCACCGAGCCCGACGTACTTGGCGCACTCCTGCCAGGACAGGTTCAGCCGCCGGGCGATACTGGCAAGTGATTTCGGTTGAATGGTGCTGAAGACGCTGTCACGAAGCGCCAGGATCATGTTGCTGGCGGCAAGCGGAATCGCCCCGCCCGAGTAGCCAAGGCCGTAAACGATACCGACGTTGGGCACGTCGAGGTTACTCGCTTCGGCGATCAGGCGTGAGATGCTGTGCGCCTGATTGTTGCGATTCGCTTCCTCCTTGGCGTCCGCTCCCGGGGTGTCCATCAGCGTGACCACCGGTATGGAACGGCGCGAGAAGCGGCGCAGCGTGTCGGCGGCTCTGAGATGATGCTGCGGACCCCACTCCCCGTTACGGTAGGAGCGGTCCTGGGCGATGAAGCCCACCTCTCGCGCATCGCCTTCGAAAGCCATCTCGAGCACGGCAGCGTAGAACGGGCCCTCTGCCTCCTCCATCAGCACCCGACCGAGCTGGCGGATGACGACCGGCGCCGGCGTACGCGCCGGATCCTCCGCCGCCGAGACCACGGCTTCTATGTAGCCATCGACGTCGAGTCGTGACAGATGGTCCGCGCGCCGGACAATCTCCCGCCTTCCGAGACAACCGGGCAGGACCTCGTCACGGTCCGTGCGCGGAAACAGGGAAAAGTCCTGAGCCAGACTCTCAGCGATCAGATAGAGTCTGTCTCCTTCTTGAAGCTGCTTATCCACGGGGCGAGCGAACGGTTAAAATTGCGGCTACTCTAGCCACTTGCCACTTTGAAGGCAATGCGAAGCCATCTATAACTGGACTTCATACTCCTGTCTAACCTCTCGAAAACAAACGGATTCTTAAGGGAACATATGGCCGCGCTCCGATGCTCCGTCCTCACCGTCTCGGACAGTCGCACGCTCAAGGAGGACACCTCGGGGGACCTGCTCGCCGAGCTGATCGAGGCCGACGGCCACGTGCTTGCCGATCGCAGCCTGGTCCGCGACGACATCTACCAGGTGCGTGCCGTCGTCTCGGCCTGGATCGCCGACCCTGAGGTGCAGGTGATCATCAGCACCGGCGGCACCGGTTTCACCGGGCGGGACAGCACCCCGGAGGCGCTCAAGCCGCTGTTCGACAAAACCATCGACGGGTTCGGGGAGCTCTTCCGGCAGGTCTCGTATGAGGAAATCGGCGCCTCGACCATCCAATCCCGATGCGTGGGCGGGCTCGCCAACGGCACGCTCATTTTCGCCCTGCCCGGATCCTCCGGCGCCGTCCGCACCGGCTGGGAGAAGATTCTGCGCCCTCAGCTCGATATCCAGACGCGTCCCTGCAACTTCGTGGAGCTGCTGCCCCGTCTGCTCGAACGCTGACACCTCGGAGGCTCGCGGTTAGAATGCCGCGTCACCCAGAGAGCCCGGTTAACCCATGAGCGATAACGTCTACATTCTGGGCGCGGCGCGGACCCCCATCGGCTCGTTCCAGGGAAGCCTGGCGAGCCTGCCCGCCCCCGCCCTCGGCGCGCACGCCATCCGTGCCGCGCTAGGCACTTCCGACGTGGCCGACGAGCGGATCGACGAGGTCATCCTCGGCAACGTGATCAGCGCGGGGCTGAAGCAGGCACCGGCACGTCAGGCCATGCGCGAAGCCGGGTTGCCCGACTCGTGCGGCGCGCTCACCGTGAACAAGGTCTGCGGCTCCGGAATGAAGGCCACCATGCTCGCGCACGATCTGATCCGCGCGGGTAGTGCCCGGCACGTCGTCTGCGGCGGGATGGAAAGCATGACCAATGCGCCCTATCTGCTGCCCGGCGCGAGATCCGGACAGCGGATGGGTCATGGCAACGTGCTCGATGCCATGTTCACCGACGGTCTGGAGGATGCCGAGACGGGCGGGGCCATGGGTAGCTTTGCGCAGACGACCGCCGACGCCTACCAGCTTACCCGCGAAGCCATGGACGAGTATGCCATCTCCTCGCTCAAACGGGCGCGCGCAGCGATGGCCGACGGAACGCTCGCCGGGGAGATCGCGCCGATCGAGATCGGTTCCGTCACGATCGATGTCGACGAGCAGCCCGGCCGCGCCAGGGAAGAAAAGATTCCGACCCTGCGTCCCGCCTTCAAGGCCGATGGCACGATCACCGCGGCGAACTCGAGCTCCATCTCGGACGGGGCCTCGGCACTGGTGATCGCCGGCGACGAGGGGCTCGGCGGCCGCGAACCGCTGGCGCGCATCGTCGGTCATGCCACTCACTCCCTGCACCCATCGGAGTTCACCATCGCGCCGGTCGGCGCCATCGGCAAGTTGCTCGATCGGCTCGGCTGGGACACGGAGGACGTGGACCTCTTCGAGATCAACGAAGCATTCGCCATGGTCACCATGATCGCGATTGACGAGCTGAAGCTCGATCGGGAGCGGGTCAACATCTACGGCGGCGCCTGTGCTCAGGGGCATCCGATTGGTTCTACCGGCAGCCGGCTGATCGTGACCCTGGCCCACGCCATGCGGCGCCTGAACGCGAAGCGGGGCATCGCGGCACTGTGCATCGGCGGCGGCGAAGCCACGGCCGTGGCCCTGTCCCGGGAATGAAGCCGCTACCCGTCATCGTCGGCTTCGGCGGCATCAACCCGGCCGGACGCGTCTCCTTTCACCACGCGTATCGCCGTCTCGTCATCGATGCGCTCGGCGAGAGCGAGCGCAGCCGTACCTATGCGAGCCTGGCCGCTCTCATGGGGCTCGAAGATCCCTCGTCAACGTCCACCCGAACGTTCATCGACAAGCACACGCTGATCCGCCGCATCGAGCTGTTCGATCCGGACCGGGTGTATGCGCACCGAAGCGCCCGCCTGCACGGCGCCGAGGAAGGCGCACCCTTCACCTTCGTGATGAGCAAGCGTTACCTTCCCGACGACATACCCGCTGACTGGCAGGTGGACGCCGTGAACGACTCTGAGGTGCGGGTAACCGTCCCGGAACGTCTCGACGTCATGCTTCCGGACGCACGCCGTTCCCGGGTGTCCAGCGCGGGGCAGCTGCCAAGCGGATTCAATCCCGGCGACCGCTACCAGTCCCGCAATCATCCGCGCGGTCTGCAGCTCACGGTGTTCGGAGCATCGGATGCGGTCCGCTCGACCGGGCTCGACGTGCAGGCTCTGCGCGACGCCGTACCGCCCGATCAGGTGGCCGTATACTCCGGATCCGCCATGGGCCAGCTGGATAACGAGGGTTACGGCGGCATGTTCCAGAACGCCCTGCTGGGGCGTCGCGTCACGTCGAAGAACGTCCCGCTCGGGCTGAACGAGATGCCCGGCGACTTCGTCAACGCCTATGTGTTCGGTTCCGCGGGTGGCAGCGGCGCGATCATCGGAGCCTGCGCCACGTTCCTGTACAACCTGCGTGCCGGGGTGAACGAGATCCTCTCCGGCCGCAAGCGCATGGTGCTCGTCGGCAACTCCGAGGCACCGGTCGTGCCGGAGGTCATCGAGGGTTACCGGACCATGGGCGCGCTCATGGAGGACGAGCAGATCATGGCGCTGGACGGCACCGACGTGCCAGACAACCGTCGCGCCTGCAGGCCGTTCTCGGACAATGGTGGTTTTACCGTTGCCGAGAGCGCAGTCTATGCGCTGCTGATGGACGACGAGCTGGCGCTGTCCCTCGGCGCCAGAATCCTCGGCGCCGTGCCCGGCGTGTTCGTGAACGCGGATGGTTACAAGAAGTCCATCCCCGGCCCCGGCATCGGCAACTATCTGACCGTCGGCCGGGCGATGGGGCTGGCGCGCGCCATCCTCGGTGAAGAGGGATTGAGACACCGCACCCACATGCAGGCGCACGGTACGGGCACGCCGCAGAACCGGGTGACCGAGTCTCACATCCTCGACGAGCTGGCGCGTATCAACGGCATCGATGCCTGGCCCGTCGGCGCCGTCAAGGCTTACCTCGGGCACTCCATGGCGCCCGCCGGCGGCGACCAGCTGGCGGCCGTGCTCGGCACCTGGGCACACGGCTGGCTGCCGGGGATCACCACCATCGATCACATTGCCGAGGACGTGCACCGGTCGAATCTCGACCTGCCGATGGCTCACAAGGAGCTGGACGCCGATCAGATGGAAGGCGCGTTCATCAATTCCAAGGGCTTCGGCGGCAACAACGCCACCGGCTTGTTCCTTTCACCCGCGGTCACCACCCGGATGCTCACCCGGCGCTGGGGTGCCGATCGCATGCGTGCTCACGAGCGAGCCCACGAGAAGGTCAACCAGCGGGCGGCAGAGTACGACGCTCGAGCCGACGACAGTGACACCAAGGCAATCTATCAGTTCGGAGAAGGCGTGGTGGATGGCGACGACCTGACGCTGACACCGGAAGAGATCCGCGTTCCCGGTTTCGCCAAACCGGTGAACCTGCGTCTCGACAATCCGTTTCCGGACATGACCGGCGACTGACCCGGCCAGTCAGGTCACCGAGTGTCCAGGACACGGCGCCCTGGAGTCTGTTTCTCAGTGCAACGTGTCGCGCCGGTCTCCCAGCTCGTCCAGCCGCCGCTGCGCCATTCGCCTCACGGCCGGATCCACATTCACGTCCCGCCCGGCAAGGATGCGCTCGAAGGCCGCGCGCGCGCCCTCAGCGGATCCGAGTCTGAGCCAGTACTCGCCCTGCTCGAAGACGAGCCCCGCATGACCGGGCAGCACCCTGAGCTGACAGTCGACCATTTCCAGCGCCCGATGAAACTCCGCCCGCGACAGGTGAAAGTACTTGAGGTTATTGAACATGCGCAGCAGCACGTCCCGCGCATCGGCCGTCTGCAGCGCGTCTGATTCCGCCGACTCGGGCGGCAACGTTGCGAGGCATTCCGCCTCCGTACGCGCTTCCAGCGCGAAGGGATCAACGAGCACCCCGTCCACGCGCGCCAGGAAATGACCCGGAAAGTTGATCCCGACCGCCGGCAGGCCTGCGCGCCCGGCGACGTAGACGAGCAGCGCCGCAAGCGTGATGGGCAGACCGCGACGGGTTTCGAGCAGGGTGTCCACCCGGCTGCCGGCAATCACGTCCGCCGGTGCACCGCCACCAAACCCCTCAGCGCGCAGGAACTCCCAGGGCGTACCCCGCCCCGTGTACCGATCCGCCAGCGCGGCCAGAGACGCCGCCACCGGCAGGGGATCCAGCGCTTCGTCGACGCAGCGATTGACCATCAGCGCCGCGTCCATGCAGGTGGCCCCGGCGTCCGCAGCAAAGTTCTCGAGGCGCGTCAGGGTGCTATCGAGCAACGGCCGCTCCCGTGTCGGTTCCCGACCCGACCACGATCAGTGCTCGCGCGTCTTGGAAAAGGTGATGTCCGGCCACCGGTCCTCGACCACGGCCAGATTGGCCCGGGAGGGCGCCAGGTAGGTCAGATAGCCGCCTCCGTCGACAGCGAGCTGCTCCGCATGCTTGCGCTCGAACTCCTCGAGCTGCTTCGCATCGGCGCTGCTGATCCAGCGGGCCGTGTAGATGTTGGCGTCTTCGTACACGCAGTCCGCACGATACTCGTCCCTGAGCCGGAACGCGACCAGGTCGAACTGAAGCACACCGACGGCGCCGACGATGAGATCGTTACGCGTGAGCGGCTTGAAGATCTGGCTCGCACCCTCCTCCGCGAGCTGATCGAGCCCCTTTTCCAGCTGCTTGCTCTTCAGCGGATCCCGCACGCGCACGCGACGGAAGAGCTCGGGGGCGAAGTTGGGAATCCCCTTGAAACGCAGCAGCTCACCCTCGGTGAACACATCACCGATCTGGATCGTGCCGTGGTTGTGCAGACCGATGATGTCGCCGGGAAAGGCTTCCGTTGCCTGCACCCGGTCCCCGGCCATGAACGTCACCGCGTCGGTTACCTTGATCGTCTTGTCGAGGCGTATGTGACGCATGCGCATACCGTGCTCGTAGCTACCGGAGCAGATCCTCAGGAATGCGATCCGGTCGCGGTGCCTGGGATCCATGTTCGCCTGGATCTTGAACACGAATCCGGAGAAGGCCGCCTCGGTCGGCAGCACCTGCCGGGTCTCCGTCTCCCGGGGCAACGGCGGCGGCGCCATGCCGACAAAACCATCGAGCAGCTCGCGGACGCCGAAATTGCCGAGCGCGGTCCCGAAGTAGACGGGTGTGAGGGTGGCACTCCGGAAATCTTCAAGCTCGAAGGTGTGGCTGGCGCCGCGAACGAGCTCGATCTCCTCGACGAAGTTGTCGTAGTCCGAGCCGAGGAACGTCCGCGCTGCCTGGCTGTCCAGGCCTTCGATCATGGGGTACGGGTGGATATGGTGCCCATGTCCCGTCTGGTAGCAGATGATCCTGTCGGCGTAGAGGTCGTACACACCGCGGAAGTGCCGGCCCATGCCGATCGGCCAGTTCATCGGCGCGCACTGGATCTGCAGAATGTCCTCTATCTCGTCCAGAAGCTCGATGGGATCGCGAATCTCCCGATCGAGCTTGTTGATGAACGTGAGGATGGGGGTGTCGCGCAGACGGCAGACCTCCATCAGCTTGATGGTCCGGGGCTCCACGCCGCGGGCTCCGTCGATCACCATCAGCGCCGAGTCAACCGCCGTGAGCGTACGGTAGGTGTCCTCGGAGAAATCCTCGTGGCCGGGGGTATCCAGGAGGTTCACCACCGCTTCCCGGTAGGGAAACTGCATGACCGAAGTCGTCACCGAGATGCCCCGCTCCTGCTCCATCGCCATCCAGTCCGAGGTGGCGTGGCGGTCCGACTTGCGCGCCTTCACCGTGCCCGCGAGCTGGATCGCGTTGCCGAACAGCAGCAGCTTCTCGGTCATCGTCGTCTTGCCCGCGTCCGGGTGCGAAATGATGGCGAATGTCCGTCGCGCCTTCACGGCGCGGGCAATCTCCGCCGGGCTCGCTGTCATGAGTACCTCTTGCCCTTACTCTTGCTCAAAAGAAAAGAATCCTGCTCGAAAAAAAGCGCGGGATTATACCCTCAAAGTATGTCGCTCAGCTCCGCGGGCACCGGAAGTAGGCAGTCAGATCGAGCACCAGGACCCGCGCATCCTCGTGGCCGATCGGCGCGGGGTAGTAGTCCTTGCGGACGCCAACCTGCACGAAGCCGAGAGAGTCGTACAGGCGTGCCGCCACGTCATTGGACGGCCGGACCTCCAGAAAGAGCGCGTCCGCCCCGGCCGCGTGCGCACGTTCCAGCGCGTGGATAACCAGCGCCCGGCCGAGGCCCCGGCCCTGCTCGCTGCCACGGATGCACACGTTCAGAAGGTGCGCCTCGCCGGCGCCGATCGTCACCACCGCGTGACCCAGCACCTCGCCCTCCCGCTCGAGCACCCAGCACTGGTTGCCGGCCTTCAGGCAGTCCTTGAACACGCCTCGCGTCCAGGGAAAGTCATACCCGGTGAACTCGTTGGCGAGCACGGCGTCCAGGTCGTCCGCGAACATCGGTCGGATTCTCATGCCTCGCCCAGGCGCCGCCCGATCTCCTGCCACAAGGCTCGCTTCCGGCCCCCGTCGACCATGAGCCGTTCGGTCGGCGGGAGCAGCAAGGCATCTGCGGGCAGCACCCCAGGCGGCAGACGATCGGCAACCTCAGCACCGATCAGGACGACGCCTCCGCGAGCAAGGTCGACGATCTGCTTCGAGACGAAAGCGCCGAGCGCACGACCGACCGCCTCCGGCGCGTTCTCGATCCCGGCCTGAGGCCAGCGGAACTCCAGCTGCCCGGTCTGCCCGCCCCATACGCCGGTCGTGGCCGAGAGCAGGTCGCTGGCAAAACGACGTGCGCCGCGCTGACGACCTGGCTCGACGAACAGCACCGCATCGGCCTTGCTCAGGCAGAGCACGGTGAAAGGCGCCACCGTTGCCCTGCGTTCACTACCGGTGACCGCTTCGGCGCTCGCCGCCGTTGCTTGCGCAGACTCCGCACGGCCTCTACGCGGTGCTGCGGTCCGGCGGCGCGGCGCGGGCTGACTTGAAGACGCCGCGGGCTGACTTGAAGACGCCGCGGGCTGACTTGAAGACGCCGCGGGCTGACTTGAAGACGCCGCGGGCGCTTGATCGGACGCCGCGGGGGTTCCGCGCATCCGCCAGATGTCGATGCCCATCTCCTGGAGGAACACGCTGTTCATGGCTTTCATTGTACACTTGGGCATGGTTTGCCATGACGTGATCTCATGAAGTACCTGACCGACGACGTCCGAATCACCGGCATGGAGGAGGTGGTGGCGCCCAACGCCCTGCTCTCCGAGATTCCCATCGATGACAAGGTCTCCGAGCTCGTGTTCTCGAACCGCCAGGCGATCAGCCGAATTCTCGCGGGCGAGGATCCGCGCCTGCTGGTGGTGATCGGCCCGTGCTCCATCCACGATCCCGATGCGGCCCTCGAGTACGCAGACCGGCTGGCCGCCCTGGCGCAGGACCTGTCCCGGCATCTGCATGTGATCATGCGCGTCTACTTCGAGAAGCCGCGCACCACGGTCGGCTGGAAGGGTCTCATCAACGACCCGCACCTGAACGATTCCTTCGACATCAACCACGGTCTCCGTGTGGCCCGCGGGCTGCTGCGTGACATCGCCCGGCGCGGGCTCGGTACCGGCACCGAATACCTCGATCCCATCACGCCCCAGTACCTGGGCGACCTCGTTTCCTGGGGCGCGATCGGCGCGAGAACGACCGAGAGTCAGGTACACCGTCAGCTTGCCTCGGGGCTGTCCTGCCCCATCGGTTTCAAGAACAGCACCGACGGGTCTATCCAGGTGGCCGTGGACGCAATCAAGAGTGCGGCGCATCCGCACATCTTCCTGTCGGTGACCAAGGAGGGCCACTCCGCCATCTTCTCGACTTCGGGCAACGACGATTGTCACGTCATCCTCCGGGGCGGCGGCGGCAAGCCGAACTACGACAATCCCTCCGTGCACTATGCTGCGCGCCTGCTGGAGCACGCCGGGCTCAACAATCGCGTGATGATCGACATGAGCCATGCGAACAGCGAGAAGGACCACAGGAAGCAGCTCAAAGTATGCGAGGACATCTGCGGACAGCTCGAGGACGGCGAGCAGCGCATCTTCGGTGTGATGATCGAGAGCAACCTGGTCGAGGGTAACCAGAAGATGCGGGACGCGAAGGATCTGACCTACGGCCAGAGCATCACCGATGCGTGCCTGGGCTGGGAGGACAGCGAACGCTGCCTGCGCGACCTGGCCGAGGCGAGCGCGGCCCGAATACGCGTGTCCACCGCCGCCTGAGCGTACCGCTCAGGCGGTCCGGGGCTCCCGGCCGATGCGCATGGCGAGCATCCGCTCTGCCATCAGAGCGAGGAACACGGCGAGGTACAACACCGCTTCCGCGTAGCCGTCCTTGATCAGCCAGAAGTAATGCAGCAGCGCCAGGCCCA
>JASFLG010000117.1:0-9620 GCA_050118205.1 Pseudomonadales bacterium | reverse complement strand
ACCCACTCGTAGTCGAGGCCCAGATAGTCAGCCGTGTACTTAACCTTCAGGCAGTTGCCCGAAATGCTGTCTCCGTAGACCTTCATGGACCGACTCTCCTCATGGCGGGAGCGCGCCACGGTAGCACGACCACACGGAATCCGGCGCGGTTTTCCGCGGTTCTGGAAGAAGACCCGACATCGGTACTACCATTAGGATCTGAAGGGTCAGGCCAGAGCTTCGTGCGCAACACCAAACCCGCCGACGTCATCGTGGTCGGCAACTCTTCCGACGATCCTTTCGCGATCGACGTGGCCTTCTCGGTCGGTCAGACCGAGGACATCGCCGACCTCATCAGCATGAAGACGTTCGCAAACTCCGAGTTCTGCCCGCGATTCATCTCCGACGAGGAAGACTTCACCCGCATCGGCAGTAAGCTCCAGGGCATGCGCGTGATCATCGTGAGCACCACGAGCCGGGTGGTCAGCCGTCAGAATCTGGCCATGCGGAACATGCTCATTGCCCGGGCTGCCAAGGAAAACGGCGCGAGCCAGGTGATGCTGGTGGAGCCGGACCTGTTCTACAGCGCCCAGGACCGGGGGCCGCACCCGTATCTCGGCGATGTGCACGGCGAGCGCAGCCTGGAGGACCTGAAGAAGTTCGACGGCCAGCCCTTCACCGCCAGGCTCTATGCGGAGATGCTCAAGCTCGCCGGCGTGGACGGCGTGCTGACCGTGCACAACCACTCCTACTCCGTGCAGTCCATGTTCAGCGAGGTGTTTCAGGGGCACTTCTACAATCTGATCCCCTACGAGATCTACACCGATTACCTGCGCTGGTCGAACCTCGTGCGCTACGGTCCCGAGGGCGAGGGCCTGGCGCTCTGCGCGCCTGACAAGGGGGCCAGGGACTTCGTGAAGGAGATGTACCGTCGCCTGGGGCTGCCCAAGGCGAAGTTCATCCTGCTGGACAAGGAACGCTCCGGCGAGCGCGACGTGCAGATCAAGCTGCACGACGAGAGCGAAACCACGTTCGAAGAAATCGACGGGCACGATGTGGTTCTCTTCGACGACATGGTGCGCACGGGCTCGACGGTGGTGAAGTCCTGTCAGTTTCTGAAGGCGATTCATCCGGGCCGGATGGTGTTCGCCGTCACCCATTTCTACGCCAGTGACGAGGGCAGGGAGAAGATGGCGAGCACGGCCATCGATGAGATCCTCACGCTCAATACGCTGCCCACCATCCAGAACCGCGACGAGCAGGGCCGTCTGCGCAAGAAGATGGTGGTGCTGAAGATCGAGAAGTGGCTTGCCAGGAACCTCTGCGAGATCCTCGGCCTGCCCCACCAGCCGGACGACAGCCTGTACCAGATCGAGATGTCCTCAAAGAATCCGCGTTTCATCCGCAAGATCTACTCGAGCGACCAGCTGCGCTCGCTGCGGCAGGAAGAGCTGTTCTGAGAGCCTGCCGCCGGCGGACCGATGCCCCAGCAAATGGACCAGCGGCGATGGAACGAGCACGGCGCCCAGCAGCTGCGGCGGGTGCGTCAGCGCCCCGACAGGCACGTTGTTCGCCGGCCGCCCCTTTCGGACAGGCCTGCACAGAGCCAGCTGATGAAAGAAATCGGGCCGCTGGCATCCAGACGTATCCTCGAGATCGGCAGCGGGACCGGCCGGAACGCGGTGTACCTCGCCGCCAGGGGCGCAGAGGTCACCGGTGTCGATATCGGACCCGATCTTGTCGCTGCCTCCGCCGCACTGGCGGATGCGAACCGGGTTGGCTGTCTGTTCGCCTGCGCGAGCGCAACTCATCTGCCCTTCGAGTCCGGCACGTTCGATGTCGTGATGGGACTCGCGATTCTCCACCATCTTTCCAAGGCGGAGGTGCGAGCCGCGCTCGCCGAGGCTCACCGGGTCCTGGCCCCCGACGGCACGGCCGTGTTCTACGAGCCCGTGGAGAACAGTCGCGCATTCGACTTTCTGCAGAGCCTGATTCCAGCCGGGCGGAGAGATGATCCTCACTACCGGCCGTCCATCCTCGACCGGAAGGCCTGGGCGGCCTACATCGCGACAATGGACGATCGAGCAATGACGAACGTGGAGCTGGTTCAGGCCGGCATGGGCCGGTTTCGAGATATCGAACTCCATCCGTATGGGCTTACCATTCGCCTTCAACGGCTGCTGCCACCCGCTTCACGAACGAAACTCCATCAGCTGGACCAGTTCCTGCTGAGTGCCTGCCCCCCGCTGAATCACTTCTGCCAGACCGTGCTGGCGGTTTACCGGAAGTAGCCGTCGACGCTCGGGCGGATCGAGATGTCGTCAGAAGAACCGCGTTTCGCACGGCCTGCTCGGGCGTCCAGCTGAGGGCTACCGCGTTCTCCGGCCATCCTGGCACGGAACTGGCTTATCCATGCGGGACGATTGCACGTTCATCAGGAAGGAACCGAAGCTATGTTTGTTGAGACGATCAAAACCCCGGGTCTGGCCCAGCTCTCCTACGTCATTGGAAGTGACGGTCAGGCCGCTGTCATCGATCCCCGGCGCGACGTGGAGATCTATGTCGAAGTGGCTCGGGCGAAGGACTGCCGGATTACCCGGATCTTCGAGACCCATAGAAACGAAGATCTGATCTCCGGCGCACCAGTTCTGGCGGAGCTCACCGGAGCAGGCGTGCACCACGGTCCCAATGCCGCGGCGGATGTCCGCTACGCCGACGTCGTGCGAGAAAATGACGAGTTCCCGATCGGCAAAGCAAAGCTGAGGGTGCTCGAAACCCCGGGACACACCGACGACAGCCTGTCGTTCGTGCTCTCCGATACGGAATTCGGTGATGACCCCGTCGCGGTCTTCACGGGTGACGCGCTGTTCGTCGGCGACGTGGGTCGCACGGATTTCTACCCCGACCGTGCTCGCGAGGTGGCTGGATCCCTGTTCGACAGCCTGCAGAAGATCCTGGATCTGGGGGACCAGACGGTTCTGTATCCCGCACACGGCGCGGGTTCCGTGTGCGGATCCGGAATGGCCGATCGCGAAGTCTCCACAATCGGTTACGAACGAAGGAACAACCCACGCCTGAAGATCACCGACCGGGACAGATTCATCGATGCCAAGCTGGCCGAACACCACGACTACCCGCCTTACTTCGAGCAGATGGAAACGCTGAATCTCTCCGGCGCTCCCGCGATGCGCAGGCTGCTGACACCTCAGCCGCTGGCGGCCAGCGACATGAAGTCGGCGTTGGCGGAATCCGTGCCCGTCGACGTGCGCAGCACGTCGGCATTTCTGGGCGCTCACCTCCCTGGGAGCCTTTCGCTGCCCGTCAACATGATCTCCGCATTCGCCGGGTGGATACTCGACTACGACGATCAGCTGGTGCTCATCGCGGACGACGCCGACGACGCCGAGGAGGCCGCACGCCATCTCGGTCGCATCGGCTTCGACCGGGTCGTCGGCTATCTGGAACCGTCACTTCCCGCCTGGGCGGCCGCGGGGGAATCCTTCGGCACGCTGCCCGTTGTCGGCGCCGACCAGGTCAAGGAAAGGAAGGAACGGTCTCTCGCAGATTGGGTCCTTCTCGATGTCCGCGGAGAGGAAGAGGTTGCAGCCGCGCAGATCGACGGAGCGCAGCACGTTTACGTCGGCGCGCTGCCGGCCGAGGCAGCGAGATTACCCAGAGACAAGCAGTACACGGTGATGTGCGCCAGCGGGGCCCGGGCCACCGTGGCAGCCAGCATTCTGCTGAGGCGTGGATTCCACAACGTCGACCTCTTTCTTGGCTCCATGGGCGCCTGGAAGAGTCAGGGCTATGACGTCGATCACTAGCATCGGGCAAACATCAGCAATCGTCTTCGTCGGAGTCTTGGGGAAGATGGTAGCTACGGGTGGGCTCGAACCACCGACCCCAGCATTATGAATGCTGTGCTCTAACCAACTGAGCTACGTAGCCATTGTCGGGGACGCCATGTGCCGCTACAGTGGCGCCCTTTTTTCACGGGGGCGCGATTTTCGGGCACCCCCTCTGAGATGTCAAACACCCCGTACAGCGCCATGCGGCGGGCCGATCCGGGCCGCCTCGAGCCACAGTCGATCCGCCCGCTGCCGTGCCGCGGGCTGCTCCCCGACGCTGTTCGACGCTGGGTCGACGTGCACGGGTCAATGACCCGGACGATCGCGGAGGGCACCGGCGCCTCGGTCTCCGTCACGCCTCTCACTCAGGGACCCGGACAGCTGGCAGCATGGGAATCCCGCCTGCTGCGCACACGACAACATCGCGGCTACGTGCGGGAGGTGGTGCTCAGCGTTGCCGGGAAACGGGTGCTCTCTGCCCGCACCGTGAGCCTGCTCGACGATCCGGCGATCCGCGTCATCGGTCGTCTGGGCACCCGACCGCTGGCGGAACTGCTCTTCGAGGATGCGCGCTGGCAGCGGGTCTCGGCACCCATTCCGGTGATCGAGCTGGCCCGGCGACGCCATGGACGAGCCTGCCTCTGGCAGTACGGCGTGTACCCGCCGGGACACATCCTGGTCACCGAGTGCTTCGAGCCCGCGCTCCTCGCGGGTCCGGTGCCTGCTAGACGTTGAACCGGAACAGGACGACATCGCCGTCCCGGATGACGTAGTCCTTTCCTTCGAGACGCCACTTGCCCGCGTCCTTCGCGCCCTGCTCACCCCCGCAGGCGATGTAGTCCTCGTAACCGATGACCTCGGCCCGTATGAAGCCCTTCTCGAAGTCCGTGTGGATCACTCCGGCGGCCTGAGGCGCCCGGGTCCCGATCGGCACGGTCCAGGCACGGGCCTCCTTGGGGCCCGCGGTGAAGTAGTGATGCAGTCCCAGCAGCCGGTAGCCGGCGCGAATGACCCGGTTGAGGCCGGGCTCATCGATGCCCATGGCCTCCAGGAAGTCCGATCGCTCCGCCTCGTCGAGCTCGGCAATCTCCGCTTCGATCTTGTTGCAGATGGGCACCACCTCGGCGTCCTCGGACTCTGCCAGGGCCACCACGGCATCGAGCAGCGGATTGTTCTCGAAACCGTCCTCTGCCACGTTGGCAATGTAGAGAACGGGCTTGGCCGTGAGCAGGTGGTACTCCCGAAGGGCGTCGAGCTGTGTCGCCGTGAGGCCCAGGGCACGTATCGGTTTGCCGTCCGCCAGGCCGCGCTCCGCGACTTCGAGCACTTCCAGGCGGGCGCGAGCCTCCTTGTCGCCCGAGTTGGCTACGCGCCGGGTCCGGTCGAGCACGCGTTCAACCGTCTCCAGGTCCGCCAGGGCGAGCTCCGTGTTGATGATCTCGATATCGTCGAGGGGAGAAATCCGGCCCGCGACGTGCACCACGTTGTCGTCCTCGAAGCAGCGCACGACGTGGGCAATCGCATCCGTCTCGCGGATGTGAGCGAGAAACTGATTGCCGAGGCCTTCTCCCTTGGATGCGCCGCTGACGAGACCGGCAATGTCCACGAACTCCATCGTGGTCGGCACCACCTGCTTGGATTTTGCCAGGGCAGCAACCTCGTCCAGCCTCGGATCCGGCACCGGCACGATCCCGGTGTTCGGATCGATAGTGCAGAAAGGAAAGTTCTCTGCGCCGATACCGGCACGGGTCAGAGCGTTGAACAGGGTCGACTTCCCGACGTTCGGCAGACCGACGATGCCGCACTTGAATCCCACTCAGTCGTCTCCGTTGTCCGGCACATCCCCTCCATCCGCAGGGGCGTGCAGCCAGTTCATCACTTTCTGAAACCTGCCATCCAGCAGCGCTTCGAGCACGTCCTCGGGCAGGTCGAAACCCGCTTCGATCCGGCGCCGCTCGTCCGCCGGGGCGGTCACCGAGGTGAGGTAGGCAGTCACCCGGTCCCGCTCACCGGGATGGCCCACGCCGATCCTGAGGCGGTGAAACCCCCGGTCGTTACCGAGCCCCTCGATCACGCTCAGGATCCCGTTGTGGCCGTTCGCGCCACCACCGGTCTTCAGGCGCATCACACCGGGCTCGAAAGCCATCTCGTCGTAGGCCACCAGAATCTCGTCCGTCGCGATGCGGTAGAAGCGCGCCACCGCGCCCACGGACTCCCCGGAGAGGTTCATGAACGTCCGGGGCAGCAGCAGCCGCACGTCATGGCCGAGCAACTCACCCCGACCCATCTCGCCCTTGAACCGGTTTTCACCGGCCAGGCGGATGCCGAATCGGTGCGCCAGGTGCGCAACGAACCAGGCACCCACGTTGTGTCGCGTGTCTGCATAACGCGGGCCCGGATTGCCCAGGCCCACGATCAGCCGGATGGCCATGAGGGGGCGCCGTATCAGTCCTCTTCCGCGGCCTCGTCGTCGCTTTCCTCCTCCTCAGCCGCCTCGGGCGCAGCTGCTTCGGCGGCTTCCTCCTCCTCTTCGGCGGCGCCACGCGGCGCCTGCACGCTGACCACGGCGCGGTCGTCTTCGTGGGTGAGCGCCACGAGCGTCACCCCGTTGGGCAGCGCAAGATCCGAGAGGTGGATGATCTCACCCAGATCCAGCTCCGCCATGTAGACCTCGAGATACTCCGGCAGGTCCCCGGGCAGACAGCTGATCTCGACCTCGGTCATGGCGTGCACGAGCGTGCCGCCGCCGAGCCGCACGCCCTTGCACCTGTCCTCGTTGACGAAGTGCAGCGGTACGCTCACATGGATCGGCTTGTTGGCGCTGATTCGCAGGAAGTCCACGTGCAGCACCTTTTCGCTGGCGGGATTGCGCTGCAGGTCGCGCACCACGGCCTGCTGGCTCGTGCCGTCAACCTTTACGTCGACGATCTGCGAGAAGAAGGATTCACTCTGCATGGCCTTGGCCAGCTCGTGTGCGTTGAGGGTCAGATTCTGCGGCGGATCCTCTGCTCCGTAGATGATCCCGGGTACCCGGTCGCCCGAGCGACGCAGGCGGCGGCTCGCACCTTTCCCCACGTCTGAACGCAGCTCTGCGTTGATTTCAATTTTCTGGGACATGTCGTCTCCTCAAGTGTGTGACACCCGTTGCTTGCGACCAGCATCGGGTCGTTCTCCCTCACGAGCGCTCTAGTGGAACATCTCGCTGACGGATTCTTCCTGGCTCACCCGCCGTATGGACTCGGCCAGAATCCCGGCAAGGCTGAGCTGGGTGATCTTCTCGGAGCGGGCCGCCTTGTCCCCGAGCGGTATGGTGTCGGTCACCACCATACCGTCGAGCGCCGAAGCCTCGATCCGCTCCACAGCCGGGCCGGAGAGCACCGGATGGGTGATATAGGCGTGCACCGCTTCCGCGCCTTCTTCCTTCAGGGCTTCTGCAGCCGTGCACAGCGTACCGGCGGTGTCGACGATGTCGTCGACCAGCACGCAGCTCTTGCCCTCCACGTCGCCGATCACGTTCATCACCCGGGTCTCGTTCGGATGCGGCCGGCGCTTGTCGATAATGGCCAGATCCAGATCGTCTGCCTGCTTGGCTATGGCACGTGCGCGCACGACGCCGCCCACGTCCGGGGATACGATGATCGGATTCGGGAGCTTCGCGGACAGCATGTGGTCCACCAGAACCGGCGACGCGTAGACGTTGTCCACGGGCATGTTGAAGAAACCCTGGATCTGATCGGCATGCAGATCGACGGTGAGCAGCCGGTCGATGCCTACGCTGCCGAGCATGTCCGCCACGACCTTGGCGCTGATGGAAACCCGCGCGGAACGGGGCCGACGATCCTGCCGGGCGTAGCCGTAGTATGGAATCACTGCGGTTACCCGGTTGGCGGAGGCCCGGCGGATGGCATCCGCCATGATCATGAGCTCCATCAGGTTGTCGTTGGTGGGTGCGCACGTCGACTGCAGGAGAAACACGTCGTGACCGCGGACGTTCTCGTGGATCTCCACGTTGACCTCGCCGTCGCTGAAACGGCCTACCGTGGCGGCACCGGGCTCGATCCCAAGCTCCGCGGCAACGTTGCCGGCGAGCGTGCAGTTGGCGCTGCCACTGAAGAGCATCAGGTCGGACACGGTCAGGGTTTCTCGGGTTTCGTCTCGGTGTCGGACGGTGTAAATGGCTGGGGTGGTAGGATTCGAACCTACGAATGCCGGGATCAAAACCCGGTGCCTTACCACTTGGCGACACCCCAGAAGCCTTGCGCCCCGGAGCACCCGGGCGAAGGGGGCGCTATTTTGCTGGCGCGCCTTCGCGCTGTCAAACGAGCGCTGGTCCGTCCTCTCGCAATGAACACCCTCTAAATCAAAGGCTTACCGAGCTTTCAAGCGGCGGGGCCAGCTGCCACTCGGTGATCACGAGCCGGACGCTGGACTCGGCACGGGTGGCGGTGACCCGGGTGGGCAGCACGCGCCGATCGTCCACGTTCTGGTAACGGCCGAGCGTCACGGTCCAGCCGAGCTGCTTGAATCCGTTGAGCCTGCCGGCTTCGTCCCGGACCAGATCGCTCGACGCCACGCCGGCAAAAGGCCGCCCCTGGACCCAGGACGGAAGCACATCCATCGGCAGGCTCCAGCCCAGCTCGTCGCGCATCACCGTGGCCGGTTCGCCGGCCAGCACCACCCCGCGATCGGTGCGGATCTCGATCTCGTCGTCGGTCTTGACGATCTTCGTCCGCCCCTGACCGAGCGGTCCCCAAAGATCGATCTCGAACCCCTCGCCACGCTGGTGCCAGAGCAGATTCGCGGAAAAGTGCTCGACGCTCTCGGCGACCGCGACCTTGCCGCGCAGCAGAAAGGTCTCCGGAGATTCGGGCGATTGCGGCACGGTCGCGCAACCGGTCGTGACGAAGACCAGAAAAACGTTTAAAAATAATAGGTTATAACGGTTCGTCACGGCGCCACTTGCGCTAGAATTCGGGGTTAGAATAAGCGGTCGCGCCCAGACACCCTTAGGCCGCACCTTCCATTCCATGGCGATATTGGCATACGGCATCAGTTACCGCACGGCACCCGTGGAGTTTCGGGAGCGTATCGCCTTTCCCGAAGAAATCCTGGGCGAGGCACTGCAGGCGGCCACCCGCTCCATTCCGAGCGTCTCCGAGGCCGCGATCCTGTCCACCTGCAACCGTACGGAGCTGTATCTCGCCATGGACCCGAACCGGGAGCGGGAGGTGGCCAGCTGGCTGGCCGGCGCCCGGTCGGTGCCCACCGAGGCGCTGGACGCGGTCGCCTACAGCCATTGGGATCAGGACGCGGCCCGCCACCTGATCCGCGTCGCCGCCGGCCTGGACTCCCAGGTGCTCGGCGAACCGCAGATCATGGGTCAGGTGAAGTCGGCGTACGACCTGGCACGTGCCGTCGGCACGGTGGGGCCGGAGCTGTCGCTGCTGTCCCAGATCACGCTGTCCACCGCCAAGCGGGTGCGCACCGATACGGACATCGGCCGAAATCCGGTGTCCGTCGCCTATGCGGCGGTGACCATGGCGCAGCAGATCTTCACGGATCTGAAGCACACCCGGGCCCTGCTGCTGGGCGCGGGGGACACCATTCAGAAGGTGGCCGAGCACCTCTCCGAGATGGGGGTGCGTGGCATGGCGATCGCCAACCGGACCCTGACCAACGCCGAAGCGCTGGCCGCCCGCTTCGATGCCCTGCCGCTGCAGCTCACGGACGTGGCGGCACACCTCGCGGACTACGACATCCTGATCGCCTCCACGGGCAGCTCGCTGCCGATCG
>JASFLG010000116.1:0-9653 GCA_050118205.1 Pseudomonadales bacterium | reverse complement strand
CACCAGGCAGTGCCCGTGTTCGGACGGTAGTACTTGCGACGCTCGGCCATCGACTTCATGGCGGCGGGGGTGAGCGCCGGAAAGCGGCCGTTCGCGGGGCTGGTGATGATCGAGGTGCGGAACTTGCCGTCCACCATCACCACGTCGTCGCCGCGGTCCACGTAGGCGTTGTTGTAGCCACCGACCGAGCCCGCGCCAAAGGACTCGAGGGCTTCGTCCCCGAGCCCGATGGGCGGCGCACCGCCCACCGGCGGTGCCTCCGTGGCTGGTCCGCGGTTCTTGTCCCGCTCGGCAGTGAGCGCGGCCGCCTCGGCCACGATCCGGTCCGCTTCCTCCGGGGTGAGATACAGGTTGTCGCCGAACTCCTCCGGCCGCTGCAGCGGGGTCAGGGTCGCCACGTCATAAGTGCCGGAGAGATCCGGATGCGTCGCCTCCGTGGCTGCCGCTTCTTTCGCCCCCATTGCCGCCGGTTCATCCCCGGCGCTCAGCTGACCGCAGCCCGCCGCGCCCAGCACCAGCATCGCGAGACCGAAGAGTGCCTGTCGCATGCTCACCGCTCCCGGGGCTTCGCCCCTGTCATATCCAGGAGCTTCTCGCCGACCGCGGCCAGGTCCTCGTAGGTGGCATCCACCCCCAGCTTCACCCCTTCGTTCACGAAGATCTGCGCGCGACTGTAGTTGCCGCGGGCAGCGTTGATCACCACCCCGCTCGGCGCGTCCTCCTGGCACATGAAGAGCACGGCCGGGCTCACCAGGCGCGGATGGTTCTCCGGATCCGGGTCGTCCGGATTGACGTCACGTCCGGGGATGCTCGCGATCATCCGGGTCGCCGCACCCGGCGCCAGGCAGTTCACCCGGATGTTGCGGTTGCGGCCCTCCAGGACCAGCACGTTCATGAAACCGAGCATGGCCATCTTCGCGGCGCCGTAGTTGGACTGACCGAAGTTGCCGTAGATGCCGGAACCGGAGCTGGTGAGCACGATGCGGCCGTAGCGCTGCTCGTACATGACGTCCCAGGCCGCCTTGGTCACGTAGGCCGAGCCGTTCATGTGCACCTGCATCACGGCGTCGAAGTCGGCCATGTCCATCTTGCGCAGGGTCTTGTCGCGCAGGATGCCGGCGTTGTTCACCAGTATGTGCACGGTCCCGAAGGCGTCCACCGCGTCCTGGATGATGCGCTTCGCACCTTCCTTGTCGGCCACCGAGTCGCCGTTGGCGATGGCCGTGCCGCCGAGCGCCTCGATCTCCTTGACCACCTTGCTCGCGCTGTCGCCGGCGCCGGTGCCGTCCACGGCACCGCCGAGGTCGTTCACCACCACCTTGGCGCCGCGCTTGGCAAACTCCAGCGCGTGGCTGCGACCCAGCCCGCCACCGGCCCCCGTGATTACCACGACCTTGTCCTGAAAGTCAGACATTTTTCCCCCTGTTGTTTTCCCCTGGCTTCCCCACGCTCCATGTCCGCGCACTATGCCTGCGCGTCCCATCCCTTCAGAATCAACCATACACCTTCACTCCAGAATCGGCATCGGGGGAGAGCCATGTCCGTACTGACCGACCTGCCCGCGCTCCTGAAGCGCGCCATCCGCCGTCACAACGTGCCCGGCGCGGCACTGGCGATTCACCGCCGGGGTCGTCTTTACGAGACGGCGGCCGGCGTGCTGAACCTCGAGACCCGCGTACGCGCCACCCCCGACTCGGTCTTTCAGATCGGGTCGATCACCAAGATCTTCACCACCAGCCTGATCATGCAGCTGGTGGACGAAGGAAAGCTCGACCTCGACACGCCGGTGCACGAGTACCTGCCGGGCTTCACCGCCGCCGACCGCGAGGCCGCGCATGCCGTGACGCCTCGACACTTCCTCACCCACACCAGCGGCATCGAGGGTGACTTCTTCGTGAACTCCGGTCGCGGCGACGACAACATCGCGCGCCTCCAGGACATGGGCACCCTGCTGCCGAGCCTGTTTCCGCCCGGCGAACGGCTCGCCTACTGCAACTACGGATTCGCCATGCTCGGCCGGATCATCGAGGTGCTCACCGGCATGACCTGGGATCAGGCCATGCGCCGGCGCCTGTTCCGGCCGCTCGGCATGACGCACGCGCTGACCCTGCCGGAGGAAACCCTGCGATTCCGGGCTGCGATCGGCCACGTGCCGAACCCGAAGAAGCGCGGTGAGCAGATGCTCTCGCCCATGCCCTGGCTGTCCCTCGGCCAGAAGGCGGCCGGTGCCACCCCCGCGATGTCCGCCGCCGACCTGCTGAAATTCGCCGTGATGCACATCAACAAGGGCGAAGCCGGAAACGGTGAGCGGATTCTCTCGCGCAGCGCCGTGCGGCGGATGCAGCAGGCGCAGTTCAAGCTGCCGAAGTATTTCTCCGGCGGCCTCGACGCCTGGGGCCTCGGCTGGATGCTGATGCGCTGGTCGGGAAAGCGCATCGTCGGGCACGACGGCGGTACGGTCGGCCAGTACAGCTTCCTGCGGGTGGTGCCGGAGGAGGACCTGGCCATTGCGCTGCTCACCAACGGTGGCGACGCACGCGGAATCTACGATGAGATCTTCGGCGAACTGCTCAAGGCCCTGGCACGCATCGACGTGCCCGGTTTTCCGGAGATCGACCAGGCGCTCAGCGAACGTCTCGCAGACAAGCTGGAACGCTACACGGGCCGCTATGCAAACATCACCAGCCTCACGGAGGTGAGCGCGCGCAACGGCCGGCTCTACGTCGAGTCGACCCCCACCGATTTCGCCGGCGCGGCGATTCCCCGGTCACCCGTCGGCTTCGTGGATCGCAACACCGTGCGCCTGGCGACAGGCGATCCGATCATGGACCGCAACGTGTTTCTGTTTCAGGACCCCGGCAGCGATCCGGCCGGCTACCTGCAACTCGGTGCCCGCCTGGCCCGGCGGGTGGGCTGAGCGCGGGTCGGCCCACCCGAGCCCGCACCGCTGCAAGGCGTGGCTACAGACTCGGGTTGATCAGGTACTTCTCGCCGGTGGCCTGCTTGCCATAGACGGCGATGGCATCCAGGCCGAGCGCCTCCTCCAGGGACACCTCCTTCGCGTAGTGGCTGGCAAACGTGGTCTTCACCTCGTGCGCCACCCGCTGGCGGAGCCTGTCGGCTTCCTCCGGGCCGATCTTCTGCAGGAACGGGGTGAGCAGCCAGCCGCCCACACCCCATGCCATGCCGAAGCCCCGGGTCAGCTCGGTCGGGCCGCGGTCGAGACCGCCATAGATGTAGACCTGCTTGTGCACCGCGGAGCCGTAACGGGTGAACTCGGTGGCCGTGCGGCTCGCCGCGGCTTCCATGGCGCTGAGGATCTGGCTCGCGAGCTTGCCCCCGCCGATGGCGTCGAAGGCGATGGTGGCGCCGGTGGCGACCAGGGCCTCGATCAGGTCACTCATGAAGTCGGGGTCGCTCGAGTTGCAGACGTACTTCGCGCCGATGTCGCGGAGAATCGCGGCCTGCTCCGGCTTACGCACGATGTTCACCAAGTCCACCCCGTCCGCCAGGCAGATCTTCTGCAGCATCTGCCCGAGATTCGAAGCGGCGGCCGTGTGCACCAGCGCCTTGTGCCCTTCGAGGCGCATCGTCTCCACCATGCCGAGGGCGGTGAGCGGGTTCACGAAGCAGGATGCCCCCTCCGCCGGCGTCGTCCCTTCCGGCAGCACCAGGCACTGCTTCGCTTTCATCACCCGGTACTCGCTGTACATGGCCCCGCCGAGAATGGCCACCGTCTTGCCGAGCAGCGACTGGGCGAGCTCCGAGTCCCCCGCGGCCACCACCACCCCGGCGCCCTCGTTGCCCACCGGCATGGGCTGGTCGATGCGCGGCGCCATGGCCCGCATCATGGCGTCAGGCACATCCGCAACGACAGCGTTGCCTTCCTTGCGAGCCGTGCTCATGTCGGCACCGCCGAAGAGCAGCCCCAGATCGGACGGGTTGATGGGCGAAGCCTCCACCCGGACGACCACCTCGGAGGCGTCCGGTGCCGGCGTGGGTACGGTCTCGATGGCGAGCCGGAGCGTGCCGTCCGCACGCACGGTAGATTGCAGCTGCTTGCCTTGAGAGTGGTCGGTGCTCATGTCTGTCCCCTATATTTGGCGGTTCGATGGAACCGGAAAAGGGCCCGAGTATGAATGACGACATCCGCGAAGCCCACCGCAGGCAGCTTAAGCAGCTCGCCCGCCTCGAGGCCGCCGGGGAGACGGTGGGCGGCTGGAAGCTCGGGCAGACCTCCGGCGAGAGCCGGGATGCCTTCGGCCCAGGCATCCGCGCCTTCGGCTACATCCTGAGCTCGCGCATTCTGCCTTCGGGCGCCACCCTCGACTGGTCACGCGTGGAGCGCGGGGGCATCGAGAACGAGGTGTGCTTTCTGATCGGCGAGCACATCACCAGTTCCGTCACCGCCGAGTCCGTGCGCGCGAGCCTGACCGGTGTGGCACCGGCATTCGAGATCAACCAGCGTCGCATCGAGAAGACGGCGCCCACAGCGGAGCGCATCGCCGACGATCTGGCGAACTGGGGCATCGTCGTCGGTCAGGTGCGGCCGATTCCGCCAGACTGGCGCCCGGAGGCCATGACCGTCACCCTCGCGCACGAAGGGACAACGGTGGAAGCCGTGCCCGCCGCCGGGCACATCGACGATCACTTCCAGTCGCTGGCAACGCTGGCCAACCAGCTGCTCGAGTTCGATCAGCATCTCAGGATCGGCGACAAGGTGATCACCGGTGCGTTCGGACGCCAGGCCCAGCCCGACGCCGGCGCCTGGACAGGCGATTTCGGACAAGAGCTCGGCACGGTAGAGCTCGTCATCTGGCGCTGATCCACCCACTCGCACGGCAATTGCCGACCGTGCAATAATCCTGCGCTTATCGGGTCCGGGGGATGACCGCAGGCAGCACGCGGCGCGCCTCCTACCCGGCGGAATCGTGCGCATATAAGGAAGGAAGCCAATGAGTCTCGAAGCGTTCAGAGCAGAAGCCCGTTCCTGGCTCGAGGAGAACTGCCCGGAAAGCATGCGTCTGGGTAACGTGCACTTCGAGGATGCTTTCGAGGTCTACAACACCGACGACGCCGCCCTCTGGCTGGAACGCGCCGCCGAGCGCGGCTGGACCGCACCCACCTGGCCCAAGGAGTACGGCGGCGGCGGTCTCTCCCGAGACGAGGCGGCCGTTCTGCGTCAGGAGATGGCCGCCATCCGCGCCCTGCCCCCGGCCACCGGCATGGGCGTGGCCATGATCGGCCCCACCCTGCTCGAGTTCGGCACCGAGGACCAGAAAAAGCGCCACCTGCCGCGCATCACCCGCGGCGAGGTGCGCTGGTGTCAGGGGTACTCGGAACCGGGTTCCGGGTCGGACCTGGCGAGCCTTCGGACCCGCGCCGTGCTCGAAGGCGATCACTTCGTGATCAACGGCCAGAAGATCTGGACCTCCGGCGCCGACCATGCCGACTGGATCTTCTGTCTGGTGCGCACCGACCCGGACGCGCCCAAGCACGACGGCATCAGCTTCGTTCTCCTGCCCATGGATCAGCCCGGCGTCACCGTCAAGCCGATCTCCCTGATCTCCGGCTCATCCCCGTTCTGTGAGACGTTCTTCGACGACGCCATCGCCAAGAAGGAAGACCTGATCGGCGAGATGAACAAGGGCTGGACGGTGGCCAAGCGGCTGCTCCAGTACGAGCGCTCCGGCATCGGCGACGCGCCGCCTGCCAAGCCGGGCCAGAAACGCCTCAACCCCTACGCCGCCATCGCCAAGGAGTATATCGGCGAAGCGGACGGCCGCATCGCCGACCCGGCCGTGCGCGACCAGGTGCTCCGCCACGTGATGCAGGAGCGCAGCATGCAGCTCACCGGTCGTCGCGTGACGGAGGAAAGCAAGGAATCCGGCGCGCCGGGTGCCGCCACCTCGATCTTCAAGTACGTCGGCTCCACGCTCTCCAAGAACGGATCAGAGCTGAAAGCCACGCTGCGCGGGACCAGGGGTCTTGGCTGGGAAGGCAACGGGTTCAGCGAAGACGAGCTCGAGTCCACGCGCGGGTTTCTGCGCGATCGTGCGGTAACGATCTACGGCGGCACGAACGAGGTGCAGCTCAACATCATCGCCAAGCGGGTGCTGGGGCTGCCGGACTAGATTTCATCTGCAGGACACGACAATACGTCCGCTCTCCACGCGGCCGTCAGCTCTGGCGGTTCTGTCCCGCGCTACCTCTGGCCTCCTCGGCCTCCAGGTGGGACATCACCTTGGCCCACCGCGGATCGTTGCGCAGCCTCGAGTAGACGGGCTTTGCGCGCAGACCCGACACGACCCATAGACTGTGGCGGTCAATCGCGGTGTGAATCCAGTCGAACGCACGGTCGTCACCCAGCCGGGCATATGCTTCCGCCATTATGGCAGTGGGGGGCTGTTCGAGGCGCTCGAGCCCGCCAAGGAGTTCCCGGGCCGCCTCCGTCCGACCCAGGGAAGCGATGGTCATTGCCAAAATGGGCCGCCATTCTGATCCGGTAGACGCGATCGCCTCGTCCAGGAGCTCGTTCGCCTTCGAACTCTCTCCCTGCGCCTTGTATGCCTCGACTTTGTTGCGGAGCAACAAAGCGCGGATCAGACCCGTGTCGACCAGCTCTAGCCCGGCATCAGCCGCCTTGACCGCTTCACTGTCGTCGCCGGCACACCTGAGAAGGATGCTGAGAATCGCATACTGCAAGGCGTTGGAGTCGTCGATACGCAGTGCGCGGCGGACATGCTCCAGTGCTTCAGTGATGCGACCGCTGGCGTACGCGAGCATCCCAAGACGCCCGTAATGCGGGCCGGCGCGGGGCAGGAGCGGATCGCGAGAAATCGACTCACGGAAGCTCAGTTCCGCTTCCGGGTAGTTCATCTCCAGATTCTCGATTCGCGCCAGTAAGCCAAACGCTCTCGGACTCTTCGAATCGAGAGCCAGGCCGCGATCGAGCGCCCCACGAGCCTTGCGTGCAGCATCCCGCCAATCCATCTGATCACCCTCGCCGAGCCAGACATAGTTGAAGCCGACAAAGAAGTGGGCATCAGCGATGTCGGGGTCCAAGGCGACCGCGCGTAAAGCCTGGCTCAAGGCAAGGCTGTAGTCATACTCACCACCGACCGCGCCTCCGTGAGACTCCGCCACCGCTGCGCAGTAGGCATCGGCAGCCTCCTGGATCCGTGAGGTCCGCCGCACCGGCTCACACATCTGATCGACCACGATCTGCTTTCGAAGGATCCGTCCTACCATGGTGGCCAGCTCCGGCGCTGCCGATGCCCCAGCGGAGACAGGATGCGTGAACGCCTGAGCCCATACGGTATCGCGATTGTCGCTGCGGATCAGACTGACTCGAACGCTCAGACTGTCACCGAGACGTTGCACATTGCCACGAAGCCGGTAGCTGGTGTCGAGCTCAGGCGAGTCGGCGTCGTCGAGTGGTGCGACTGTGTGCAGTTCCTGGTAGCCGGCAACCGTGGCGCGAAGCTCTTCAGTCAGCGTCTGCGCAAGATTCATGGCGACGGGATCCTCGCCAACGACCGTCAGCGGCAGCACGGCAAGCGACCGCTCGAGCAGATTAGAGGCTTTGTCGTGCGGCTCCGGGGTTCGCTGAAGGAGCCACACGGCTGAGACGACTGAGACCGCTACCAGCAGTGTGGCGGCGATGGCAGAGACCAGCCGAAGGTTCCGCTTGGTCGGCGTGGCCACTGCGGTCACAGGCTCGGGTCCATCACTGCCTATCGACAGCGCTCCGAGTAGGGTCGAGCGGTAGTCCTCCGGCTTGAGCCGATACTTCAGAATCGCCTGCCGGTTGTTTAGGGTCAGCCGGATGCCGCCAGGCACGACGGTTTCTTTCAGGTGGACGGCGAGGATGGATCGGCCTTCCTCGATCGCGTGATTGAGCTCGCGCCGGCAGTTTTCCGAAGCCACGGAGCTCGGCGTGATGAAATACAGAAACCGCGAGCAGCGGCTGATGGCGTTGGCGAGAGCGTCCGACCACTCGCTTCCCGCCTGAATCTGGGTGTCATACCAGACGTTTACGCCCTGATCCTGGAGCCAACGGATCTCGCGATAGACAAGCGCCTCGTCCTGGTGCGAGTAGCTGACGAAAACGAACGGCTCTTCGCCCTCGTAGGCTGGTGCCGGCTGCTCCAACGCACTCCCCGTCGGTACGACGCTGTCAGTCTACTCCACTGGGGACTCCAGCGCCCCGACTGATGATGTGCAGTGCGAGGACGAACCGGTGTCCGATCTATTGTGACCGCTGCTCCTGCGAGAGCACGCTGAGCACGAAGTACAGATACAACACCATGGATGTCCCCAACGCGATCAGCAGCTGAGTGAGATAAGGCCAGTCTGCACGGAGCCAGAAGTTGGCTGCCAGCAACGTAAGCCCGCTGATTCCTGGTACCGACGTGATGATCGCCACGTTTCCGGATATTTCCTGCAACGGGGAACCCCTTCGTACACGCAGGAACTGGAGGCCGAGAATGATCGCGAGGTAGGCGCCGCTCGATATCATCCAGACCTGCGTCTCCGGGATACCGTACCGCCCAAGGAGCAATGGGAAGACTGACGCCATGACAACGGCAGAAGCCATGGCCAGCTGGGCTGCCACCAGACCCGTCTGCCTTTCACCCGGATCCTGCCGGGACAGTACAAAGACCATGGTGATTCCAGAGAGCGCGACCGTCCCGATGGCGATTTCGGCGAAGATCGCCAGAAGGTCTCCTGCCTCAGGTGACACTGGATTGACCTTGGGTCGCCATGACGCTTGCAGCAACCGGTCTCGTCAACTGGCGTAGAAGTCACCAGGCCGGCTATCGAGCGTTGTCAGCTCGACTCTATGACCATCGGGATCCTGCAGATAAACGGAGAGAAAGTGATGCAGACGAACGTTGCTGGATTCCGGATCGACCTCGGGGTCATCCAGCTTGGCTGGAAACAGAGCAAGGCCGGTTCTGCCCGCCAACATGAAGACAGGATACTTCCCCCATTCCTTCGCAGTATGCGGCACGAGACCCAGAACACTCCGATACCAATCCACTGACGCACCGACATCGGCCACGAAAAGACCGACGTGATCCAGATTTTCGATCTCGAAGTCGCTCATTGTCCCCCCTCTGCACACCCTAACCGTTCCAAGCGACCTTACTGTCAGCAATGCGCTCCGCGATGTCCACCGAAACGAACCTCAGCAGTTGCGGTCAATGAACGCGCCGATGCGCTCGATAGCAGTTTGTGCCTCCGGAACGTCCGGAAACATCTGCCAGACGTGAATCAGTCCTTCCTCGATCTCAAGGGTCACATCGACGCCCGCAGCTCGAGCCTTTTGAGCGAACCGCGTGCTGTCAGATAGAAGAATCTCTCTGGTCCCTACCTGAAGCAGCAGCGGAGGAAGGTCCTTCAGGTCGCCATGCAATGGTGCCGCGAGTGGGTTGCGCACTTCCGCAGCCGCATATTGCAGGCCGCTCGCGCGCAGACCTTCAGGGGTCAGCATCGGATCGTCCACTGCGCCTGGTTCGGAAGTCGGCCCGCTTCCCTCGAGATCGGTCCAGGGTGACAACCCGACGGCACAGGCAGGCATAGGCTCCGCGGACGCCTTCAACGCCAGCAGCGTGGCCATTGCCAACCCTCCACCTGCGGAATCCCCC
>JASFLG010000115.1:0-9657 GCA_050118205.1 Pseudomonadales bacterium | reverse complement strand
CTGTCGAACGACGCCCGGGTATACGTGTTTCTGCGCGAGCCGGGCAAACGGATGCCACTGGCCGTACAGCACTTTCCCGCCTCGGAGCTGCCGAGAAGCGTCGGCTTCTCCGGGGGCGCCCCGGACCAGCCGGTCGAACTGGTGGTGCGTCTGTCACCGAGCGGACGCGTGGACCGTTCGCCGGACGACGTGGAGGTCGTCCGGGAGCTGTCTGGCTTCCGGCATCCGCCGCAGAGTCTGTCGGTGGTGCTTGGAGAGGGGGAGCAGGCGCCGGCACGTAGCCTGTCCGGTGACGGAAGCGCCTCACCCGCCGCCGTGCCCGAGCCCGCGCTGGTCCGCACGACCATCAGCATCGAAGACGGGTACCCGTTCCCGCCGGAAACGGTGGTTTTTCTCGTCGCCCGCAAGCCCGGCCAGCCCATGCCGCTGGCGGTCAAGCGGCTGTCCGTTGGCGAGCTGCCGGCCGAGCTCGAGCTGACCGACGCAGACGCCATGACGTTCAGCAACCGGCTGTCGAGCGCGAGTCGGCTGGACCTGTTCGCGCGCGCCAGCACGTCCGGCAGCGCCGCGCAGAGCGCGGCGGACTGGGTGAGCGATACGGTCCACCTGGAGAGCCCACATCCGGCGGGGGTGGTGCAGCTGAGGCTGCATCCACCCGCGGCGCCCTAGCACACGTTCAGCTGCCGCTTGCGGCACCTCGGAGCGCCGGATCGCCGCCGCGGACCAGTCGGCCCGGCAGGGCACCGGTGGGCTCGCCGCCGGCAAAGATCTCCTCGCCGCGCTTGATGATGTGCTCGTAGCCCTCCACCCGCTGCACCAGGCGCTTACCGCCGGTCGGCAGGTCGAAGACCGCTTCCGGACGGTGCAGGCTGAGGTGCTCGAAGTCGATCACGTTGATGTCCGCGAGGTATCCGGGCTCGAGCAGACCGCGGTCGTTGAGCCCATAGGCCTCCGCCGTGTCGCGCGAGAGCTTGCGCACCAGGAACTCCAGCGCCATGCGCTCACCTTTGACGCGGTCCCGGCCCCAGTGGGTGAGGATGAAGGTCGGCATGCCGGCGTCCGCGATCACCCCACAGTGGGCGCCGCCATCGGAGAGACCGAAAAGCACGTTCGGGTGTTCCATGGATGCCCGGAAGAAATCGAAGTTGTAGGTCTGGTAGCCGCCGAGCGGCTGGTAGAAGAGCTGCCGGCCGCCATCCTGCTGGAGCAACTCGTACATCAGCTCGAAAGGATCGCGTCCCGCCGCTTCGGCCAGCCCCGCGATGCTCTCTTCGCGGTCGGGCTCGTAGTTCGGCTGCTCGCCGAGCGGAAAGATGAGCCAGAGCAGATCGCGAAGCTCGCCGCCGAACGCCATGCGGCCGAACCGGCTCTCCTCGCTGAGCACCTTCGCCTTGAATTCCGGGTCCGCCATCGCCTCGAGCTTCTTCTCGAGCGGCGCATCGTTGAGCGCCGCGAAGCTCGGGTGGCCCATGAACACGTGAAAGTTCGACTGCAGGCCGTGCAGCACGCCCGTGGGGCGTCCGGCGATCTGCGGCCGCACCTCGATGCCTTCCTGTCGTGCCGCCTCGGCGATGCGGTACATCTTGTTGCCTTCGAAGGCGGCGGCGGAGGTGGCCACCAGGGTCACGGGTCGGCCGGTCTCACGGGCGAAGGCCTGCACCCAGGCCCACTCGTCGTCTTCGCCGAGATGGTCGGAGACGAGCTCGAAGACACCGTGATCGAGACCGCTCATGGAAAGTCCCAGCATGAGCATCTCGTCGCTGCCGGCAAACGTGCCGGGCACGTGCACGCCGTGCTTGTCCTTGTGAAGCCAGGTGCGCGACGACGAGAAACCGAGCGCGCCGGCCTGAATGCCTTCGCGGACCAGCGCCTGCATCTGCATGAGCTCCGCGTCCGTCGGCAGGTCGTCCTGGGTGTTGCAGCGCTCGCCCATCACATAGGCGCGTACGGCGCCGTGCGGCACCTGGGTGCCGATATCGATGGCCCGGGGCTGGCGCTCCAGGGCATCCAGATACTCCGGGAACGACTCCCACTGCCAGTCGATCCCTTCCGCGAGGGCAGCGCCGGGGATGTCCTCGACGCCCTCCATGAGCTCGATGAGATACTGCTCCTGACCCGGCCGCACGGGCGCGAAGCCGACCCCGCAGTTGCCCATCACCACCGTGGTCACCCCGTGCCAGCTGGACGGGGCGAGGAGCGGATCCCAGGTCGCCTGACCGTCGTAGTGCGTATGCACGTCGACCCAGCCGGGAGTAACGAGGCGACCCGACGCGTCGATCTCGCGCCGGCCCGTATCCGGCACCTCTCCGACCCGGGTGATGTGGTCGCCGTCGATGGCGATGTCTGCCTGAAAACGCGCTCCGCCGGAACCGTCGATGATGGTGCCGCCGCGAATGACCAGATCGTGCATTGAATTTCCCTCCTGTCTCGTCGAGGAACGCTAGCCCGTGGAGCTGGTGCCTGTCCAGTACGCTCGCTTGCCCAGGTCAGGACGGCGCATCCGGACCGCGCGGGCGGGCGCGCCACAGTCCCAGGATGCAGACCAGGATCAGCAGGGCGCCGAGGACGAGCACACCCGGTCGCAGCAGCAATGGGGTGACCCCGTCTCCGGCGATGAACAGCGTCCGGCGGACGTTCTCCTCGAGCAGACCGCTCAGGATGAAGCCGAGCAGCAGCGGCGCCAGCGGGAACTCGAACCATCGCAGCAGCAGGGCCAGAACGGCGAGCCCGAGCATGAGATACAGGTCGAACCCGTTCAGCGTGGTGAGATACACGCCCGCGAGCGAGAAGGCCACGATCAGCGGGATGAGCAGGGTGCTGGAGAGGTTCAGAATCCTCGCCAGCAGCGGAATCAGAGGCAGGTTCAACGCGAGCAGAAACAGGTTGCCGAGATACATGGAGGCAATCACGCCCCAGAAGATCTGGGGATCGTCCGCGAGCAGACGTGGTCCCGGCTGCAGACCATAGCTCAGCATCACCCCCAGGAGCACGGCAGTGGTGCCCGAGCCCGGGATGCCGAGCGTCAGCAGGGGCACGAACGAGCCGGTGGACGCTGCGTTGTTGGCGGCCTCGGGTGCCGCCACCCCAGCTTCCCGGGAACCGTCGCCGACACGCTTCTCGAGGTCGTAGGCGAAGAAGCTGGCCAGCGTTGCGCCGGCACCCGGGAGGACGCCGGTGAGAAAGCCGACGATGGCGCTGCGGCCGACTACTGGCAGCAGGGGCCGGGTCAGCGACGCCGGCAGCACGAGCTGCTTCCAGGTCACCCGGCTCGTCGGAACGGAATCGCCCTGCAGCACCATGCGCAGCGCTTCCGCCAGCGCGAACGTCGCCATCACCACCAGCACGAAGTTGAGGCCGTCTGCCAGATCGAGCCGACCGAAGGTGAAGCGGGGAATGCCCGCGAGCCGGTCTGTGCCGATGGTGCCAAGCATCAGGCCGATCAGCAGGGTCACCAGCGAGCGTACACGGGCTCCCCGGTCGGCGAACACCACTACGGACGTCATGGCGAGGATCAGCAGCAGGCTGTACTCAGGGGACTGAAACTCGAGTGCGAGCGCGGCCAGGGAGCCCGCGAACAGCATCAGCGCAACCGCTCCCAGCGTGCCCCCTGCGAAGGAGGCGTATGCCGCGATGGCGAGCGCCCGTCCACCGAGCCCGGCGCGAGCCATGGGGTAGCCGTCGAAGCTCGTCGCCACCGTGCTCGCCACCCCGGGCGCGTTGATGAGAATCGCCGACGTGGAGCCGCCGAACACGGCGCCGTAGTAGACGCCCGCCATCATGATCAGTCCGCCGGCCGGATCGAGCGAGTAGCTGACCGGTATCATGAGCGCGATGGCGGTGATCGGCCCGAGGCCGGGCAGCATGCCGATGATCGTGCCGGCGAAGCAGCCGATCAGCACCCAGCCGACGTTGGCTGCGCTGAAGGCGGTGGCGAAGCCGGTGGCGATGCCCTCCCACACGACAGTCAGCCGGGCAGGTAGAGACCGAGGGCACGCTCGACCCCCAGGTAGCCCGAGAGCGGGATCAGCACGGATAAGGCCAGGATCGGCAGCCAGCGCCGCTCTCCGAGCCACATCGCGGTCAGCCCGATCAGGCCGCCGAGCCCTATCCAGAGATTGATCGAGTCCAGCAGAACGACGAATGCCGCGACAAGCACGCCGACGCCGGCGACCCGCAGCACGCGATAGGGAGAAGGGGGGGCGGCAGGCGGTCGCCTCCGTATCAGCAACCAGGCCAGCGCCACGACGAGGGTGGTCCCGTAGATGGTTGGCAGCGTCTGGGCGTTGACCAGCTCGGCGGCGGTCCACGGATCCATGGGAATGAAGCGGGCACTGATCGTATACAGCGCCGCGGCGACGAGGAGAACTCCGAGAAAGATCCGGTATCCCATGCTCAGCGGCGGATGAAACCGAGCTCGGTGAGTGTCCTCGCGAGCGTCGCCTGCTGCGCATCCAGATAGCGCGTGAATGCGTCGCCGTACAGATCGAGGGACGTCCAGCCGTAGCGTGCGAGCGATTTCTGCCAGGCTCCGGTTTCCGTTGCTGCGCGCACGTCAGCGGTCAGCCGCGTCACGACGTCCTCCGGGGTGCCGGGTGCCGCGAAGACCCCCCGCCAGTTCGCGAAGTCCACCGGGACACCCAGCTCGGTAAGCGTCGGCACCTCAGGGAGCAGCGGCAGCCGGGTGGACGACGTCAGAGCGAGCACGCGGACGTCGCCGGAATTGAGATAGCTCAGGGTCTCGCCGACACCGGTACTCAGCACGTCGACCTCGCCACCGAGCAGCGCGAGCATGGCCTTGCCGCCGGCGTCATAGGGCAGGTAGCGCCCGGCGCGGGGATCGAGCCCCGAGCCGGAGAGAGCCAGGGCGAGCACGATGTGATCGAGACTGCCGCGAACCGACCCGCCGCCGAAGGTTACGGCGCCGGGTCGTTGCCGGAGCGTCCCCACCAGAGTCTGCCAGCTGTCGATCGCGGAGTCGGCGCGCACCACGAATGCGCCGTAGTCGCCGATGAGCCCCGCCACCGGAATGACGTCATGATACGAGTGCGGGAACAGGCCCTGCAGCGAGCGGACGATCAGCGGCGTCGAGTTCACCAGCAGTGTGCCGTGCTGCCGCTGGGCGGTTTCGATGAAGTAGGCCATGGCACGCCCGCCCCCGCCGCCGGTCATGTTCTCGTAGGAGACGGGTGCCCGGACACCGGCGCCCAGCACGGCGTCGCCGAGCGCCCGAGCGGTGGTATCGAGGCCACCCCCGGGCCCGGCTGGAATCAGCAGATGCAGCGGTTCCGATGCCCGGGCTGCCGCGCCTGATAATCCAAGCAGGACGGCGAAACAGAGCAGGCAGAGCGATGCGCGCATGACGGGCGTTACCGGTTCAGGTAGTTCAGCGGCAGTCCGGGGGTCTGCCAGCGGGTGGAGACCAGCCTGCCCGTGGATGACAGGGTGATGTAGGCCGTGCTGAGGTCCTCCCCGCCAAAGCAGATATTGGTGGTCACCGTATCCGGCATGGGCACATGTTCCGGCTCGCCACCGGCAGGGTCGAGGATGGTGATGCCGCCATCGAAGATCGTTGCCACGCATACCTTGCCGGTGGCGTCGACCGCCAGCGAGTCGAACATGAAGTATCCCTGGCGACCGGGGACCAGGCGTCCGCCGTCGGGCTTGTCACGGCGCTCGCCCTTGAGGCGGCCGGGACCCGCGAGCTCGTAAGCCCAGAGCCGTCCCGTAGGCGTCTCGGCGATGTAGAGCTCGGACCCGTCCGGCGACAGGCCGATGCCGTTGGGCCCCTCCATGGGAAAGATCACCTCCTGAATATCCGACCCGTCCGCCTTTGCGTAGAAGACGCCGGTCTTATCCCGTTCGCGATAACGCTGCTTGCCGTGATCCGTGAACCAGAAACCGCCGTGGGCGTCGAAAACCAGATCGTTCGGGCCGCGCAGCGGCTGGCCCTGACAGTGGGTGTAGAGTACCTCCACCCGCCGGGTGGCAAGATCCACGACCTCGATACGGCCGCTCGAGTAGTTTTCCGGCTCCAGACCGGGAAAGAGTCGGCCGTCCGAGGTTTCCGTCCAGCGGAAGCCGCCGTTGTTGCAGACGTAGCAGTAGCCGTTCGGCCCGATGGCAGCGCCGTTCGGGCCACCGCCGAGCTCCGCGATGACCTCCACCTCTCCGTCCACGACGCGCGACAGGGTGCCCCGGGCGATCTCGACGAGGATGACGCTGCCGTCCGGCATGGCGATGGGGCCCTCCGGAAAGCGCAGGCCCTCGGCGACATAGGTGGGCTCGATCATGGATGCTCCAGAATGCGATCGGTCTGTGGGCATTGTAAGGGGTGCTCCGGAGACAGCGGAACTCACTTCCGGCGTCAGCGGATCGCCAGGGAGAGGGAATGTTATGCTGTGCGCCATTCGGGTCTGCATCAGTATCATCAGGCATGGACGCATCCGTTAAGCGCCCGCGCGCCAGGCGCATGTCGCCGGAAGCGCGGCGGCACGCGATCATCGACGCCGCAGTGGCACTCATCCTCGAGACGGGGAATCCCGGCTGCACGCTCGAGCAGGTGGCCGAGCGGGCCGCCATCAGCAAGGCGCTGATCTACAAATACTTCCCCCGGCGTGAGGCGCTGCTCAAAGCAATTCTGGCGCGCGAGTTCGAGGCGCTCCGCGGGCGCGGGCTCGATACCATTCCGGAGAAGGTGCCTGCGGAGCGGGTCATTCGTGCTACGGTCGAGCGGGCCCTCCACTACTATCACGAGCGGGGTCCCATCCTGCGCATCCTCACGTCGGACCCGATCGTGGCGGATGAGACCCGGGCAGGGAACCGCGCTTCCCGGTCGAGCGCCACGGACTACTTCGTGAGGACACTCCGCAGACACTATGGTGTGCCGCGGGATGTCGCGATGATCGCCGTTACCATGGTAGTCAACGCACCGATTCACTCCATGGCCTATCTGCATCGTCAGGACGTAGACATTGACCGGACGATCGAGGTCTGGACGGAGTTCATCCTGGGTGGCTGGGAAGCCCTGCGCCGCCGCTACGGCTCAAAGCCCGGCTGAGCCTCGCCGATTGCAATCGGCGCCGAATCTATTATAAATGTGTTCTACTAATTGCGGAGGGGGGAGTCGGCATGAGCTACGCGGCCGGACGAGTGATCTACGATGCGGACAGTCATGTCATGGAGACGCGGGAGTGGCTGGATCCCTTCATGGACCCCGACCTGAAGGCCAGGCTGCGCCCGCTGTATGGCCACAAGCCGAACCGCATCGACAAGATTCTCGCGCGGGCAAAGGCCCGAAAGGGTGATGCCGAGGCCGAGGCGAAGGCGCTGGAGAATCCCATCGCCGGACCCAAAGGCTGGATCGCGGCGGGCGCCTTCGACCCGGAGGAGCGGATCCGCGTGCTCGATCAGTTCGGGTTCTCGGGACAGCTGGTTTTCGGCACGGCAGGACTCGGCCCGGCTCGGGCCGCCGATGACCAGGGCCTGCTCTACGCCGGTGCACGGGCGCACAACGAGGCGATGGCGGCCTTCTGCCGGAACGACGCGCGGCTGTTCGGGGTCGCCTACGCGCCGCTGGAGAATCCGGCGCGTGCGCTCGAAGAGGTGGACGCCGCGATCTCCGCCGGCAACCGGGCCATCATGATGTCGGCGGGTCCCGCCGGCGACAAGTCGCCCGGGCATCCCGATTTCGATCCGATCTGGGCCCGTCTGTCCGAGACGAAGATTCCCTTCATGCTGCACATCGGCCCCGGTACCAGAACCCAGCCGAAGGCGTTTCAGAACAACGGTCGCGAGCGCTCCCCGGATCTTCACGGCGGCGGCGAGAACCTGCGCTTCTGCGACTACATCATGCTGTCTTTCGCGCCGCAGGTCTGGCTCACGGCCATGGTCTACGACGGTGTGTTCGAGCGTTTTCCCGCGCTCAGGGGCGGCGTCATCGAATCCGGCGCCGGCTGGGCGCCGGAGTTTCTGCGCGAGCTGGATCTGGGCTACAAAAGCTTCGGCCGCACCGATCCGTACCTGCAGGCCATGGAGATGAAACCCTCCGAGTACATCCGGCGCGCGGTCAAGTTCACGCCGTTCCCGGGCGAGGATGTTGGGCGCATGATTCGTGACGGCGGCGCCGATCTGTTCATGTTCTCGAGCGACTATCCGCACCCGGAAGGGACCAACGATCCGAAGGGCCGTTTCGAGCGGACCCTGGGCGAGCTCGAGGAGGACGTCCGGGATCGGTTCTACCGGAGGAACTTCGAGGAGATGATGTCGCTTGGGTAAAGCGTCGAGCAGCCGGAGCGGCGGCCGTCGCTTCGTGATCCAGAAGCACGATGCGACCAGTCTGCACTACGATTTCCGGCTGGAAGTCGGCGGTGTGCTCAAGTCCTGGGCCGTGCCCAAGGGCCTGTCCACCGATCCCCGGCAGCGGCATCTGGCCATCGAAACAGAGGATCATCCGAAGAGCTACATCGACTTCGAGGGCGTGATCCCGGAGGGTGAGTATGGCGCCGGTCCGGTGCTGGTGTGGGATACGGGTTCTTATCGGAACCTCCGCGCCCGCAAGGGCCCGAAGAGCGCGAGCATGGAGCGTTCCATGGCCGATGGCCTGATCGAGGTCTGGCTCGAAGGCGAGAAACTGCAGGGCGGCTGGGCCCTGAAGCGGATCCGCGGCGGCGCCAGGGCCGAGTGGCTCGTCATCAAGATGGATGACGAGCATGCCGACGCGCGCCGCCGGCCAACCCGCAGCGAGCCACGTTCCGTTCTCTCCGGCCGGGATCTCAAGTCGATCGCCTCGTCCGACCAGGGCTGAGGCCTTCTCTCGCAGACAGGTTGCCCGACGCAGGCGTCAGCGCGCGGTGGACGGGTCGCCGAGTGCCTGGCCATCGGCGCGAGCCGGATCTCCCGGCGGCAGGGGCAGCACGCCGAACAGCCGCTGCAGAAACCGGGGCAGGGAGACGTTTTCCAGGTTTTCGATCCGCAGCTGCCGCGCGACTTCCATCACCCGTTCGGGTATCTCCGACTCGAGCACGAGAAACGCGACCGAGGCGCCGTTGATGTGGCCGGTGGTCACCTCGGCACTCAGGCCCTCCTGCTGGAAGTGATGACGTTCCTTGTGCACGTGGGCGACCAGCACTTCGTGCGAGCGCTCCGCGGCGTCCAGGAACCCGCCGACCGTGGGGGAGGCGCTGACCACCCGCGGGAAACCGCAGCGCGTGGAGAGATACTGCAGCCAGCCTGGGGTGAGCGGGAAGTCTGCGCCGTCCAGCGCGCGCCATTGCTCCAGCGAACCGGAGAGCGCGATCAGCTCTTTCACGTCGAGCCGTCCCTGTCGAAGCTTGACGTTGGTGTCGAGCATCCCCGGTGTGAACACATAGATGTCCGCAGCGCGCGTGGGGGTGCCGTCGCCGAGGTGGGCGGCGAGCCGTTGTTGCAGCGCCTCGGCGGATGCCGCCGGGTGCTGCGTTCTGAGCTCATAGCGCGGCATTCAGACGCGGGGCCCGGGGATGGCCACTCGGTCCCGATCCGGCCAGCCGGAAAAAGGGTGCCTGCACAGGTTGGCATTGAGAAACCGGGGATCCTCGGAGACCTCATCGGCGACCCAGTCGGGCAGCTCGAGCGCGTCCTGCTCGCTGTCGAGCTCGATCTCGGCGACCACGAGCCCGG
>JASFLG010000114.1:0-9677 GCA_050118205.1 Pseudomonadales bacterium | reverse complement strand
GACGTCCGCCGAAGCCGTGCTGGCGCTCAATCCCGACGGCGTCTTTCTCTCCAACGGTCCCGGCGATCCCGAGCCGTGCTCCTACGCCATCGAGGCGATCCGCCTGCTGCTCGACAGGGACCTGCCCGTGTTCGGCATCTGTCTCGGGCACCAGCTGCTGGCGTTGGCGAGCGGCGCGAAGACGGTGAAGATGCGGCACGGTCACCACGGTGCCAACCACCCGGTGAAGGACCTGCGCTCCGAGAAGGTCCTCATCACCAGCCAGAATCACGGTTTTGCGGTCGACGCGGCGTCGCTGCCGAACTGCCTCTCGACCACGCACGTTTCTCTGTTCGACGGCACCCTGCAGGGCATCGCGCGCACCGACCGGCGGGCATTCAGCTTTCAGGGACATCCGGAGGCGAGCCCGGGTCCGCAGGACTGCGCGTACCTGTTCGACGAGTTCGTCGCCATGATGGCGGAGGCCCGCCCGTGAGCGCGCGTCGATCGAGCGTGAGCGGAGGCACCTGAATGCCGAAGCGTACCGACCTGGAATCCATCCTCATCATCGGCGCGGGCCCGATCATCATCGGTCAGGCCTGCGAGTTCGACTATTCAGGCGCCCAGGCCTGCAAGGCGCTCAGGGACGAGGGTTATCGGGTGGTGCTGGTGAACTCGAACCCGGCCACCATCATGACCGACCCGGCAATGGCGGATGCCACGTATGTGGAGCCGGTGGAGTGGCGCACGGTGGAGCGGATCATCGAGAAGGAACGGCCGAGTGCCCTGTTGCCCACCATGGGCGGTCAGACGGCGCTGAACTGCGCCCTCGACCTCGTCCGGGAAGGAGTGCTCGAGCGCTACGGTGTGGAGCTGATCGGCGCGAGCCAGGACGCCATCGACAAGGCGGAGGACAGGGAGCGGTTCGACAAGGCCATGAAGCGCATCGGCCTGTCCACCCCGCGCTCGGCCATTGCCCACAGCATGGAAGAGGCGCTGCAGGTGCAGAGCCAGCTCGGCTTCCCCTGCGTGATCCGTCCATCTTTCACGCTCGGCGGCAGCGGCGGCGGGATAGCCTACAATCAGCTCGAGTTCGAGGAGATCTGCGCCCGCGGTCTGGACCTGTCGCCGACCAACGAGCTTCTGATCGACGAGTCGCTGCTCGGTTGGAAGGAGTTCGAGATGGAGGTCGTGCGAGACAAGCGTGACAACTGCATCATCGTCTGCTCCATCGAGAACCTGGACCCCATGGGTGTGCACACCGGCGACAGCATCACCGTCGCCCCGGCCCAGACCCTGACGGACAAGGAGTACCAGCTCCTGCGTAATGCTTCCATTGCCGTGCTGCGGGAGATCGGCGTGGAAACGGGCGGGTCCAACGTGCAGTTCGCCATCGATCCGGATACCGGTCGCATGGTGGTGATCGAGATGAATCCCCGGGTATCCCGTTCCTCGGCGCTCGCCTCCAAGGCCACCGGCTTTCCCATCGCCAAGGTGGCCGCGAAGCTTGCGGTGGGCTACACGCTCGACGAGCTCACCAACGACATCACCGGGATCACACCCGCCTCCTTCGAGCCGAGCATCGACTACGTGGTCACCAAGGTGCCGCGATTCACCTTCGAGAAGTTTCCCCAGGCGGACGACCGGCTCACCACGCAGATGAAGTCGGTGGGGGAGGTCATGGCCATCGGCCGGACCTTCCAGGAGTCCCTGCAGAAGGCGCTGCGCGGTCTCGAGACGGGCCGGACGGGCCTCGATCCCATTACCGACCTCGGCCACCCGGAGGCCCCGGACGTGCTCCGTCGGGAGCTCTCCAACCCCGGAGCGGACCGGATCTGGTACATCGCCGACGCGTTCCGTTTCGGCATGTCGCTGGCCGATGTGCACGAGCTGTCCAGCATCGACCCCTGGTTTCTGGCGGAGATCGAGGACCTGGTGAAGTCGGAAGCGGCCCTGGCCGGGACCGGGCTCCAAGCGCTCGATCGGGAGCGCCTGTTCTACCTCAAGCAGCAGGGGTTCTCGGATGCGCGGCTGGCGAGCCTGCTCGGCATTGCCGAGGACACGGTCCGTGCGCACCGGCTGGGCCTGGACGTGCGTCCGGTATACCGCCGCGTGGATACCTGCGCGGCGGAGTTTCCGGCGAGCACGGCCTACCTCTACAGCACCTACGAGGATGAGTGCGAAGCGGACCCGTCGGACCGGCGCAAGATCATGGTGCTCGGTGGTGGCCCGAACCGGATCGGTCAGGGCATCGAGTTCGACTACTGCTGCGTGCACGCGGCGCTCGCCATGCGCGAGGACGGGTACGAGACCATCATGGTCAACTGCAACCCGGAAACGGTGTCCACCGACTACGACACCTCCGACCGGCTCTACTTCGAGCCGGTGACCCTCGAGGACGTGCTGGCCATCGTCGCGGTGGAGAAGCCGGAGGGCGTGATCGTGCAGTTCGGCGGGCAGACGCCGCTGAAGCTGGTCGAGGATCTGGAGAAGGCCGGGGTGCCCATCATCGGGACGAGCCCGGACGCCATCGATCGGGCCGAGGACCGGGAGCGATTTCAGGGCCTGATCAGGAAGCTCGGCCTGAAGCAGCCCGAGAACCGCACGGCCGTGGATGCGAGCTCCGCCATCGCCGGCGCCCGGGAGGTAGGCTTTCCCATCGTCGTCCGTCCGTCCTACGTGCTCGGCGGCCGTGCGATGGAGATCGTCTACAACGAGGAGGAGCTCGTCCGTTACATGGTCGACGCGGTCACGGTGTCCAACGATTCGCCCGTTCTGCTCGACCGCTTCCTGGACAATGCGGTCGAGGTCGACGTGGACGCAGTCTGCGACGGCGAACGGGTAGTGATCGGCGCGATCATGCAGCACATCGAGCAGGCCGGTGTGCACAGCGGGGATTCGGCCTGCGCACTACCGCCCTACCGGCTCGACCCGGCCATTCAGGACCGGATCCGCCAGCAGGTGGAAGCCATGGCCGTCGAGCTCGGGGTGGTCGGCCTGATGAACGTGCAGCTCGCCGTGCAGGACAACGAGATTCTCGTGCTGGAGGTCAACCCGCGCGCATCGAGGACCGTGCCGTTCGTCTCCAAGTGCATCGGCACCTCGCTCGCCAAGGTGGCGGCGCGCTGCATGGCGGGCACGACGCTCGAGGCGCAGTCGTTCACGCGGGAGCTCGTGCCGACCACCATGAACGTGAAGGAGAGCGTCTTTCCCTTTCCGAAGTTTCCCGGGGTGGATCCGATTCTCGGCCCGGAGATGAAATCCACCGGCGAGGTGATGGGCGTGGGAGCGAGCTTTGGCGAGGCCTTCGCCAAGGCCGTGGCCGGTGCCGGCGTCGATCTGCCGGAGCGCGGCCGGGCGTTCCTGTCGGTGCGCGACTCGGACAAATCGGGCCTGGTGCCGGTGGCCCGCGAGCTCGTCAGCCTCGGCTTTGCGCTGGTCGCCACCCGCGGCACCGCCAAGGTGCTCGAGGCGGCCGGTGTGCCCGTGGAGCGGGTCAACAAGGTCGGTCAGGGCCGTCCCGACGTGGGTGATCTGCTCAAGAACGAGCAGATCGACCTGATCGTGAACACCACTGAAGGACATCAGTCGATCCGCGACTCCGCCATCATCCGGCGGCTCGCGCTGTCCAACAAGGTCTGCTACACGACCACGCTGACGGCCGGCGAGGCCTATGCCATCGCTATCCGGTACCGCAGCGAGCAGGCTCGGGAAGAGGTGCGCACGCTGCAGTCGCTGCACTGATCGCGCGCCCCGACCTGGCTATCGCAGGGCGAGCAACAGCACCCCGCACACACACGTCAATCCGAAAGCCGCCAGACCAATTCCCCACGTCATAGTGCGCCGTGCCCGGTATCGGGCGCGGCGCTGATCCTCTGCCGAAATCGTGAGGAGCTCGGTCAGAGTCGCATAGATCCGCGTTCGACTCTGCAGGCGTGCCGATCGGTCTCGAATGGCCTCGGTGGCATCTTTTGCCATCTGTTTGACGAGGCTGCGATAGGCAACGTCGAAGACTTCCTCGCGTCGCGCCCGTCCGCGGCGGGTCCAGGTGAATCGGTCCCGTTCACGAAGAATCTGGCGATAGCGGCGCCCGACCTGCAGATCGGGACCGGTCGCCTGGCGCTCGTGTTCAGATTGGTAGGCTATGCCGCTGTCGGGCAGCACCTGCGGCACGGAAAGCGTTATCTCTTCGATGGCCATTCAAGATCTCCCTCACGTGAATCTTCGCCCCATTGCGCAGGCGCATACCGTGATGCAGCTCTTACTTGGGGGTTGCGATGCCCCTCCGGGGACGCTCACCGGGCGCGACGCCGGATTAAGTGAACTCCTGCGCAGCGTTGGTGGCCGGGCCGGCGCGGACACGACAAATGTGCATACCGTCACAACGCGCGCGTTCGGTTTCGTAAAGACTTTGTGGCCTTGCTGCCCGTCGGCCGGCGTCTCGTGTGAAGCCGCCGATGCGGCCAGGGACTGTTGGCAAGCCCAGGGGTGCTTACATGAAATGGATGATACTTATGTGCGTCGTGCTGCTGACCGGTAGCGGCGCGGCAGCGGGCTGGGCGGCGGAGCCGACGGCGCAGGAAATGCGCAGCCTCGATGAGCAGGTGCAGGAGATCAAGACGGATGTACTCAGCATCGCCGCGGAACTCTCCGACCTCGAGGAGCGGCTGCTGTTTCCTTCCAATTCTCAGGTCGCCGTGTTCATCTCCCTCGAGCAGGCGGATTCGTTCCGGCTCGATGCGGTTCGAATCGCCATCGACGGGAAGCTGGCGGCCCACCACATCTACAGCTTCAAGGAGCTGGACGCTCTCGAGAGCGGCGGCGTTCAGCGGATCTACACGGGCAACCTGCCAAGCGGCGACCATCAGCTGGAGGTTACCGTCATCGGTAAGCTCCCAAGTGGTAAGGACTACAGCCAGACGGAGCAGTTTTCCTTCGCGAAGAGCATCGAGCCGCGCCTGCTGGGCATCGCACTGGCAGGTCCTGGCGCCGGAAGTGGTGCCATCGAGCTCAATGACTGGTAGTCATGGGCAGATCCCCTTCAAGGAACGGCGTCTGCGCAGCGATACTGGTCGCGCTGTTGTCACTGCCGGTGGGTGCAGCCGAACAGAAGCCTCATCGTGACCTCTACTTCGCCGAGGCAATCTTCTGGGCCAAGCAGGGCCTCTACTTCGACGCCTTGCAGCGTCTGGACGCGGAGCTGATACAGCACCGTCGGCTCGACGAGCCGGACCTGGACTCGCTGTATCCGTTCATCGACGACGCCGAGTTCTCCGTCGGCGACTTCGAGCTCAGCTACCGGATGCACCACCGCGCAGGCCGGGCGATCACGGCGGTTCTCGAAGGAAACGTACCGGAGCCGGTCCGCAACGAGGCGGCCTACCGACTGGCACGGATTCACTTCCAGAAGGGCCAGCTCAAGGAAGCCCTGCAGGCCCTGGAGCGGATCCAGGGCCGTGTGCCGGATGACATTCGCGACGACGTCGACTTCCTGCGCGCGAACGTCTACCTGGCCACCGCGCGCCCGGACGATGCGGTGCCCATCCTTCGGCGGCTGCAGGGGAGCAAAGTGCTCACCGGCTTCGCCGACTACAACCTGGCTATCGCCAACCTGCAGCAGGAACGGTCCGAGATGGCCCTGCAGCAGCTGCAGAAAGCCGGCGCGGTGAAGGCGACGGACGAAGAAACCCGGGCGATTCGTGACAAGGCAAACCTGGTTCGCGGCACGCTGCTGCTCAAAGCCGGCCGGTACGACGAGGCGAAGCTCTCGCTGGAGCACGTGCGCCTCGACGGACCGTTCTCCAACCAGGCGCTGCTCAGTGCCGGGTGGGCCGATTTCTCCGAGCAGCGCTTCGAGAGTGCGCTGGCTCCGTGGAACATCCTCGTGCAGCGGAATCACACCGATCCAGCGGTGCAGGAGGCGATGCTGGCGCTGCCTTACGCCTACGGCCAGCTCAACGTGCATGGGCGTGCGGCGGTGCTGTACGGTCAGGCGCTGCAGGCTTACGCGGCGGAGCTCGATCGCCTCGATGCGTCCGTTCACAGCATTCAGGACGGCAACTTTCTGAAGGTGCTCGTCAGGGAAGAGATCCGCAAGGATCGTGACTGGGTGATTCGTCTGCGCAGCCTTCCCGATACGCCCGAGACGTACTACCTGATGGATCTGATGGCGTCCCACGACTTTCAGACGGCGCTCTCGAACTATCTGGATCTGGAGGATCTCCGCAAGCGTCTGGACGGCTGGCTGGTGAGCTTCGATGCCTACGAGGACGTCATCCGGGCCCGTCGTGCCTACTACGAGCCGCTGCTGCCCGGTCTCGACGAGCAGTTCCGCGAGATCGATTCGAGGCGAAGGCTGCGGCTCGAGCAGCACCAGATCCTTTCCGATCGCCTGCAGAACCTGCTGGTCGCGCCACGCCCCGAGTTTCTTGCCACCACGGGGGAGCGGCAGGTGATCGCGCGTCTGGATCGGCTGGAAGCCGGACTGGACCCGGACCTGAACGCGGATCTTCTGGCGAGGATCGGCCGCCTGCGGGGTCTCGTGAACTGGGATGTCAAAACGCAATACGACGACCGGCTGACGAAGTTCTACCAGAACATCGAAGCGTCCAGGGCCGCCATCGAGGTGCTCGACAAGCAATACAACGCCTACGTGCGCATGCGCCAGGCGGCGACGCACAGCTTCGAAGGGTACGACGCCCCGATCAAGCGTCTGAGAACCCGGGTCAAGGACGCCGCCGGACGCATCGAGCTGCTGATGGCGCGCCAGGGTCACATGCTGGAACAGGTGGCGATCCGCGAGCTGAGACGCCGGATCGATCGACTTCAGGGTTACGAGGACCGCGCCCGGTACGCGCTGGCTGACAGCTACGACCGGGCAACCGCGGCCCAGAACGCGGTGGAGGGCGAGTGATGCTACCCCGGCTGCTCGGCTTGACCGCATTGTGTCTCCTGGTGGGCTGCCAGTCCGCGCAGCGGGACAGAACGACCATTGCCGGGCTGCGTCACGTGGAGCCCGACCTGACCGAGGTTCACGTCGATGACAGCCTGGTCAAGGCAATGGAGGGATACCGGGAGTTTCTCGCCAAGACGCCTTCGCACGCCATGGCGCCGGAGGCCATGCGTCGCATGGCCGATCTGGAGATCGAGAAGGAATACGGCGTCATCGGCGATGGCGACCGGCCTGCCGGCAGCGTGATCGATCTGCCGGAACCGGCCGGCGACGGCATGGCGTCGGGACCGTCCCGGATCGAGACACGGCGCGCAAACGCGGCGGACCCGGCTCCCGAGCATGAAAGCGATGCGGATTTCGAGGCCCGGGCAAGCGCGCCGGATCTCCTGGTGCAGCGCGACGACATCCTGGCGGCGCCGGAAGGCTCGGAGCCGCTGGACCTGGCCGGCCCGACGCAGGCCATCGAAACCTACCGGAAGATCCTGACCGAGTATCCGTGGTACGAGCGCAACGATCAGGTGCTCTACCAGATGGCGCGCGCCTACGACGAGCTGGCGCAACCGGATGAAGCGATGAAGGTGGTGGAACGGCTCATCGAGGAATACCCGGATTCGCGGTACGTGGACGAGGTCTACTTCCGGCGCGGTGAGTACTTCTTCGTGCGCCGGAAGTATCTCGATGCGGAAGAGGCCTACCAGGCCGTGGTCAACCTGGGTGATGGCTCGGACTTCTACGAGCTGGCGCTCTACAAGCTCGGCTGGTCCCTGTACAAGCAGGAGCTCTATGAAGAAGCCCTGCACCAGTACGTGGCGCTTCTCGACTACAAGCTGGCCACGGGCTACGACTTCGACGCCGACTACGCGGAGGACGGGGACGAGGGCGAGGAGCGTCGGGTCGCCGATACGTTCCGGGTGATCAGCCTCAGTTTCTCGAACCTCGGCGGGCCCGAGGTGCTCAACGAGTACTTCTCCAGGTACGGAAACCGCAGCTTCGAGGACCGGATCTACCGCAACCTGGCGGAGTTCCACTTCGACAAGCGACGCTACAACGACGCCGCGGAGGTCTACAAGGCATTCGTCGAGCTGAACCCTCTGCACAAAGTCGCGCCGCACTTCAGCATGCGGGTCTCGGAGATCTACGCGGAAGGGAACTTCCCGCTGCTCGTGGTGGAGTCGAAGAAGGATTTTGCCCGGCGTTACGGTGTGAATGCGGAGTACTGGCAGCATTACGATTTCGACGCCATGCCGGACGTGGCCGAGTATCTCAAGACCAACCTGGTGGATCTGGCCAATCACTACCATGCGCTGTACCAGGAAGAAGGGCTCGAGGAGGAGAGACCGGCCAACTACGGCGAAGCCCTGCACTGGTATGACGAGTTCCTCAACTCCTTCCCGGAGGATGAGCGCTCGCCGGGCATCAACTACCAGCTGGCCGACCTGCTGCTGGAGAACGGCGATTTTGCAGAAGCTGCCCGGCAGTACGAACGCACCGCGTATGACTATCCCGCGCACGATCGCGCAGCCGAGGCGGGTTACGCGGCCATCTATGCACACCGTCAGAACCTGGAGCACGTTTCCGGTGCTGAGCTGCCGCCAGCCCGGCTGGCGACCGTCGACAGCTCGCTGAAGTTCGCCGAGACGTTCCCGGATCACGAGAACGCCGCCAAGGTTCTCGTTGCGGCGACCGAAGACCTCTACGACATGCAGGATTATGAGCGCGCCATCTCTGCGGGCCGCTGGCTGATCGATGCCTACCCGCAGGCGGACGAGGCTCTCAGACGCACGGCGTGGATGATCGTTGCCCATTCCTCTTTCGATACGGCGAACTATCCGGATGCCGAGGAGGGATACACGGCGGTGCTCGCCCTTACCGGACCGGATGCCGAGGACCGGCAGTCCGTGGTGGATAACCTGGCGGCTGCCATCTACAAGCAGGGCGAGCAGGCGAAGTTGCTGGAGGATTACGCGGGTGCCGCCGAGCACTTCCTGCGCATCAAGACCGTGGCTCCAACCTCGGAGATCCGTGCGGGTGCGGAATACGATGCAGCTGCAGCGCTCATTCACCTGGAAGACTGGGTTGCCGCGGCGGACGTGCTCGAAGACTTCCGTGCCACTTTTCCCGAGCACGAGCTGGCTGACGACGCGACCGAGCAGTTGGCGGTCGTCTACGAGAAGGCCGGCGAGCTGGATCGTTCCGCGGCAGAGTACGAGCAGGTGGCCCAGAACGCCGGAGAGCCGGAAGTGAAGCGTGAGGCGGTCCTGGTGGCCGGTGACCTCTATGAGCAGGCAGGCAGCGCCGCGGACGCGCTGCGGGTCTACGAGCAGTACATCGAGGAGTTTCCGGAGCCCATAGAAACGGCGGTAGAGATCCGTCACAAGATAGCCACCGCCTATGACTCGCGCGGTGACCACGGCGCCTATCTCGACCAGCTTCAGGCCATTGTGGACATCGATGCGAATGCCGGAGACGCCCGCACGGACCGGACGCGCTATCTGGCAGGTTCGGCCGCGCTGGTGCTCACGCGACCGCTTTACGACGACTTCGCAAGGCTGGAGCTCAAACAACCCTTCGAAGAGAGCCTCGCGGAGAAAAAGCGTCGCATGGACGTGGCTCTGTCGGGCTTCGAGAAGCTGGTGGATTACGAGGTTGGCGACGTGACGGCGGCTGCTACCTACTACATCGCCGAGATCTATGGCGACTTCAGCGAGGCTCTGGTTCATTCGGAACGACCGGCCGGCTTGAGCGA
>JASFLG010000113.1:0-9774 GCA_050118205.1 Pseudomonadales bacterium | reverse complement strand
CCGTTCGCGCGTGCGTTCGTCCGGCGCTACGACGCCATATCCCGTTACTACGATCTGAGCTTCCACGGCGAGGACCGGGTGGCGGGTCGCACGGCCGTGCGCATGGCGGTAACACCGCTGGACACCGATCGTTATGGCTATCGGCTGTGGCTCGACAAGGACACGCACCTGTTGCTGCGCTCCGAGCTCATCGACGCGGACGATAACCCGCTGGAGATTTTCCAGTTCAGCACCATCGTCATCGGCGACAGCGTCGACCCGGACGCGCTGGTGCCTTCCGAAAGCATCGAATCGACCAGGATGACTAATCTGATTCTGGACTCTCAACCGTCCGTTCCGGTGGAGGAAGCAATCCACTGGAAACCCGGTTGGCTGCCGCCTGGATTCGACATGTCGAGCGGCTACACACGGCGGACCACCGGCGAGAAGAAGTCCGTCAACACGATGATGTTCACGGATGGCCTGGCGGCGTTTTCCGTTTTTATCGAAGACATGCCGCCGGCCGGCGCAGCCGACATGGTGTCTCGAAACGGCGCTACCGTTGCCGTCACGCACCTGACGACCGGCCCCGACCATGGCCCCCATCTCGTCACGCTGGTGGGCGAGCTACCGACCGCTACGGCGAAACGGATCGCCAAATCCATCCGATTTCAGTGAGCGCCGTTCGAGTTTTGCGTCCCGGCGTCGTTCGGGAGATCGGGAACGGATGCACGAGGATCGAGGTGAGCGTACCATGCACGACTTGCCGGCAGGGCTGCTGCGCCGCCGGCACTCGACCCCGGTACCTGGATCTGACGTACGGCGGCGATCTGCGGCGGGGCGAGGCGGTGGATGTGTCCGTCGCGGCCGCCGCGCTGAACCGGGCGAGCATTCTCCTGTTCGGTCCGACAGTATTGTGGGCTGTCCTCGTTGCGGGCGCTGGCGCCTTCGTTCCCGCGTCGACAGGACTGACGGCGGCGCTGGCGGTCATTGGTCTGCTCGCCGCGCTCGGGGTGGGTCGATGGCTCACGGCAGCAAGACCGTCTGGAAACCTCGACGTCCGGGTGCACAGGCGGCGAACGGATAGAATGGGTTGGGAAGTACGATGAGTACTGCAGCGAACAAGAGAGATCTCTCCAGAGTGGCAGGCGCCCTGTTCGGCGCGTGCGCGGGGCTCCTGTTCTGCGCCTCGGTGCAGGCAAAGGAGCTTCCGGATTTCACCGAGCTCGTCGAGCAGAACGCGGCCGCGGTAGTGAACATCAGCTCCATCCGGCATGCGGACGAGGAGGATGCTCCTCGGAGCCGCAGCGAGGAGCTCGACGAGTTCTTCCGGCGCTTCTTTCCGCCCGATCGCGGCGGCATGCCGGCGCCGTACGTGCGTCCGCGCTCTCTCGGGTCCGGATTCGTTCTCGGCGACGGTTACATTCTCACCAACAATCACGTGGTGGACGGTGCCGACGAGATCGTCGTGCGCTTCTCGGACCGCCGCGAGCTCGACGCCGAGCTGGTCGGGTCCGATCCCCGATCGGATCTCGCCCTGCTCAAGGTGGACGCCAAGAACCTGCCCGCGGTGCGCCTCGGCGATTCGGACAAGCTCAAGGTGGGCGAGTGGGTGCTGGCGATCGGCTCGCCCTTCGGCTTTGATTACTCCGTGACCGCGGGCATCGTCAGCGCCAAGGGCCGTTCGCTGCCAACCGAGCTGAACGAGAACTACGTGCCGTACCTGCAGACGGACGTGGCGATCAATCCCGGCAATTCCGGCGGACCGCTGTTCAACCTCCGCGGCGAGGTGATCGGCATCAACTCGCAGATCTACTCGAACTCCGGCGGCTTCATGGGGGTTTCCTTCGCCATTCCGATCAACGTGGCCATGGAGGTCGTCAATCAGCTCAAGGAAACCGGCCACGTATCCCGTGGCTGGCTCGGGGTGATGATCCAGGATGTGGACAAGAACCTCGCGGAGGCACTCGGTCTCGACCGGCCCCGCGGTGCGTTGATCTCGCGGGTCCTGGAAGGCAGCCCGGCGGAAGCCGGCGGCATCATGGAGCAGGACATCATTACCGCGATCAACGGCCACCCGATCGATTTCTCGTCGGAGTTGCCGCACTACGTAGGGCGGATCCGGGCCGGCACCGAGGCTACCCTGGACGTGATACGCGACGGTGAGGAAATCCAGGTCAAGCTGAAGATCGGCGAGGCGCCCGAGCGCGGTGAATCCATCGTCAGCAGCCGGGACGACGACAGCGGCGGCGCGTCGCGACTGGGCCTGACCGTCGAGCCGGTCGAGGAAGGCATCCTGGAGCGTCTCAGTATCCAGGGTGGGGTTCGGGTGACGAACGCTTCCAGCACCGCTCTGGAAAGCGGCATAGCGCCGGGTGACATCATCACCAAGCTCGACAACCGGCAGGTCACGGACACGGACAGCTTTTTCGAGATCGCGGAGTCTCTGGAGCCCGGGCGTTCCGTGGCGGTGCTGGTCATCCGGGGACAGGCGCCGCTGTTCCTGGCGCTCCGGGTTCCCGAGTGAGCGGCTGACCGTCGGCGCCAGATGGGCTAAACTCGCGCGCCGATCCGGGCGCTGCGTGCCCGTGGCGTGACGCGGTTCTCTCCTGATCCGCCCGCCCACCGTGCGAAGCCTGCCGGAAGCCGATGCCTTCCATTGTTGCAGCCCCTCGCCATTGAAGCGTCATTTTTTGAAGCGTTAGTACGTGTCTGACTCGGACCACATCAGGAACTTCTCGATCATCGCCCACATCGACCACGGCAAGTCGACCCTCGCGGATCGGCTGATCCAGCTGTGCGGAGGGCTCTCCGAGCGCGAGATGGCGGAGCAGGTGCTCGACTCGATGGACCTCGAGCGGGAGCGAGGAATCACCATCAAGGCGCAGAGCGTGACCCTCGACTATCACGCCGCGGACGGGCAGACATACCAGCTGAACTTCATCGACACGCCGGGGCACGTGGATTTCAGCTATGAGGTTTCCCGCTCGCTGGCTGCCTGTGAAGGGGCGCTGCTGGTCGTGGATGCGGCTCAGGGCGTGGAAGCGCAGTCGGTCGCCAACTGCTATACGGCCATAGAGCAGGGACTGGAGGTGCTCCCGGTCCTGAACAAGATCGATCTGCCCCAGGCGGAGCCCGAGAAGGTCGCAGCGGAGATCGAGGACATCATCGGCCTCGACACCAGCGACGTCATCAGTATCAGTGCAAAGACCGGTCAGGGCGTTCCGGAGTTGCTCGAGCGCATCGTTCGCGACATCCCGCCACCATCGGGAGACCAGCGGGCACCATTGAAGGCGCTGATCATCGATTCGTGGTTCGACAACTATCTGGGGGTCGTCTCCCTGGTTCGGGTCGTTGACGGTCGCATCGCCAAGGGCGACAAGGTGCTGATCAAGTCGCTCGGCAAGAGCCAGGTGGTGGACGACGTCGGTTGCTTCACGCCCAAGCTCACACCCCGGACGAAGCTTGCATCCGGCGAGGTGGGCTACGTCGTTGCCGGCATCAAGGATATTCACGGGGCGCCGGTCGGCGACACCATCGTCCCCGCGAATCATCCGGAGGTGCCGGCTCTGCCGGGCTTCGCGCGGGTCAAGCCTCAGGTGTTCGCGGGGCTGTTTCCGGTCAACTCGGAAGACTTCGAGAGCTTTCGGGAAGCGCTGGAGAAGCTGACGCTCAACGATGCATCGCTCTTCTACGAGCCGGAAACCTCCGATGCGCTCGGTTTCGGCTTCCGCTGCGGTTTCCTCGGGATGCTGCACATGGAGATCATCCAGGAGCGGCTCGAGCGCGAGTACGATCTCGATCTGATCACCTCAGCACCGACGGTGGTCTACGAGGTCGTGACGACTGAGGGCAACGTGGTTCGGGTGGACAATCCGTCCCGGTTGCCGGACAACTACGCGGAAATGCGCGAGCCGATCGCGGACGTCAACATCCTGGTGCCGCAGGAGTACGTGGGCAACGTCATGACGCTCTGCGTGGAACGCCGGGGTGTGCAGAAGAACATGCACTACTCGTCGGGACAGGTGTCCATGCAGTGGGAGATGCCCATGAACGAGGTCGTGATGGATTTCTTCGACCGGCTGAAATCGGTCAGCCGCGGCTTCGCCTCGCTCGATTACTCTTTCAAGCGGTTCGAGGCGTCGAAGCTGGTCAAGCTCGATATTCTGATCAACGGAGAGCGGGTCGACGCGCTGGCGACTATCGTTCACCGGGACCAGGCGCAGGCTCGTGGGCGGCAGCTTGCGGAGAAGATGAAGGAGCTGATTCCGAGGCAGCTCTTCGACGTGGCCATTCAGGCTGCCATCGGGGGGCAGATCATTGCCCGGCAGACGGTAAAGGCCCTCCGCAAGAACGTGACTGCCAAATGCTATGGCGGTGACGTCACGCGCAAGAAAAAGCTGCTCGAGAAGCAGAAGGCGGGCAAGAAGCGCATGAAGCAGCTTGGCAAGGTCGAGATCCCCCAGGAGGCCTTCCTGGCAGCGCTCCGCGTGGAGCGCTAAGCCGACCGAGCGGAGTTCCCGACGGGCTGCCCCGTCGCGAAGCGGGCCGCGCCGGGTTTGAGTAAACTCGGCCGGCCGGTACTGAAGGAGAACGTGTGGACATCGACATGCCGCTGGTCCTGACCTGGGCCGTGCTGATTACCGGAGCGATCTGGGCGTTTGACGTCCTTTTCCTCAAATCCCGCCGCCTGGCGGCCCGGCAGGCTCTGGTCGAGAGCGGCGGAAAAAGCACGGACGTGGCGGAGCAGGTCCGGGAGCCCGTGCTGGTGGAGTACGCCCGCTCGTTCTTCCCGATACTGGTGCTGGTTCTGGTCCTGCGCAGCTTTCTCGCGGAGCCTTATCAGATCCCGTCCGAATCCATGGTGCCGACCCTTCAGGTGGGCGACTTCGTTCTTGTCAACAAATTTGCGTACGGAGTCCGCCTGCCGGTGCTGGGCACGAAAATCTTCGACGTGGGAGAACCCCGGCGCGGCGACATCATGGTGTTCATTCCCCCGCACGACCCCCGCTACTTCATCAAGCGGGTGATCGGCATCCCGGGCGACGTCATCCGCTATGAAAACAAGGTGCTTTACATCAACGGGGTACGCACGGAGTACGAATTTGTTTCTCAGTTTGAGGAACGCACCCCATTCGGATCGATCCCGATCAGAGAATATACGGAGACTTTCGACGGCCGCTCCCACGAGATCTACCGGTATCAGATCACCGAGCAGCCGCGAGAGTGGACGGTGCCGGAAAACTCTTACTTCATGATGGGCGACAATCGGGGTAAGAGTGAGGACAGCCGCAAGTGGGGTTTCGCCAAGGAGCGGAACATCGTCGGCAAAGCGGTTGCGATCTGGGTCCACAAGGAACCTGGATTCCATTGGCCTACCTTCTCCCGGAACCGGTGGTTCTGAAGCGCTCGATCCGCATGCCGACCGGATTGGCCAGAGACGTCATAGGACTTGATGATGCGTACAGGAAGGAAACAACGCGGAGCGTCGGCGCTGGGAGTGCTGATCGGGGTCTCCGCGCTGGTGGCGGTCGTGACGCTGGCGCTGAAGCTCGGTCCCCACTACATCGACTGGGAGACGATGAAGTCGGTGTTCAACGGGCTGCCGGCCAACGTGCACACCATGTCCAAGGCAGACATCCGGGACATGCTGCACAAGCGCTTCATGATCAACAACCTGCGCAACTTCGATCTCAAGGATGTGGTAACCATCGACCGGAACAAGACGGGCACCACGATCATCGTTCAGTACGAACGACGCGAGCCCATTATCGGCAACGTGGATGCCGTGCTGTCGTTTCGTGAGCAATACGAGTACCACTGACGACGGCAGACTCGCCCGGCTCGAAGCCAGGCTCAACTACCGGTTTCACGACAGAGCCCTGCTCGAGCAGGCACTCACCCACAGAAGTCACTCACGCCGGCACAACGAGCGCCTGGAGTTTCTCGGCGACGCGGTGCTCGGCTACGTCATCGCCGATGTGCTCTATCGCGAGCACCCGCACCTCGCCGAGGACGCGTTGACCCTGCTGCGGGCGGAGCTGGTTCGCGGTGATACGCTCGGAGAAATCGCGGCCGGTCTGGGTCTGGGCGAGTGCCTCCGGTTGGGGGCCGGCGAGCGCAAGAGCGGGGGCCGCCAGCGGAAGTCCATCCTGGCGGACGCGATGGAAGCCGTCATCGGCGCGGTCAGCCTCGACGGTGGCGTGGATGCGGCGCACGCCCTCGTGAAAACGCTGTTCGCAGGGCAACTGGCCGATGTGGACGAGCGCCCCGTGAGCAAGGACGCCAAAACCACCCTGCAGGAGCTGTTGCAGGCACGTGCCCTGGCGTTGCCGCATTACGAGGTGGTCTCCACCTCAGGTTCGGAACATCGGCGCACCTTCACGGTATCCTGTACCGTCCCCGACCTGGCGTTGACCACGACCGGAGAGGGCACCAGCCGCCGGGCAGCGGAGAAGTCGGCGGCCGAGGCCATGATCGAGCGGATGACGGTGGATGACTGAAACCCTGCAGGCAGACGAGACGAGGTGCGGATACGTCGCTCTGGTGGGCCGTCCCAACGTCGGCAAGTCCACCCTGCTCAATCACCTGCTGCATCAGAAGCTGGCAATCACCTCCCGCAAGCCGCAGACCACCCGGCACGTGATGCTCGGTGTCGATACGCAGGATGGATGCCAGGCAATCTATGTCGATACGCCCGGAATTCACGATCACGCCGACAGGGAGATGAACCGGATGATGGTTCGCTCGGCGACGGCGGTTCTGAGCGACGTGGATCTGATTGTCATGGTGCTGGATAAGGATCAGTGGCGGGAAGAAGACGATCTCGTGCTGCGCCACGTGCAGCGCAGTGGCAGGCCGGCACTGGCCGTGATCAACAAGGTGGATCAGGTCAAGCCGAAGGAGCGTCTGCTGCCTGTCATCGAGAGGCTGGCCGCGCTCGGTGCGTTCGAGGCCATCATCCCGATTTCTGCGCTCAGGGGCACGGGCCTCGAGGATCTGCGGGCGGAAGTGTTCGCCCGGCTCCCCGCACAGCCGCATCTCTTTCCAGCGGACCAGGTGACCGATCAGACGGAACGGTTCATCGTCTCCGAGATCATCCGGGAAAAGCTGATGCGGCGGCTGGGGGATGAGATTCCGCACCGGGCGGCCGTTGCCATCGAGCGCTTCCAGGAAGAGGACGGCAGGGTGGACATCGCCGCCGACATCTACGTCGAGCGCGCCGGCCAGAAGCGGATCATCATCGGCAAGGGCGGTGAGAAGCTCCGGGCGATCGGCCAGGAAGCGCGAGAGGACATCGAGACGCTGCTCGAGAGACCCGTCATGCTCCGCCTCTGGGTGAAGGTCCGGCCGGGTTGGACGAACAGCGCCGCGGCCTTGAAGCGGATGGGTTATGACTAGCTTCATCCGGGTCGTCGACGAGCCGGCAATCGTCCTGCACACACGACCCTATCGTGAGACCAGCGCGCTCGTAAGCGTTCTGAGCGCGCGCCACGGCAGGGTCAACCTGGTGGGCCGGGGCGTGCGCGGGAACCGCAGAAAGCGTGCGATCCAGCCGTTCTCGGTAGTCCGGATCGGCTGGACGGGCAGAACCGCCCTGGCAACGCTCACCGGTTGCGAGGTGGATCATCAGTACTGGTTCCACGGCAATACGCTGGCCAGCGCCTTCTACCTGGCCGAGCTCGTCATGCGCCTGGTCGGTGAGCGGGAGCCGCATCCCCGTCTCTACGCGGGCCTCGTCTGGGGGCTTGCGAATCTGGACGCCTCACCTTCGACCGTGCTTCGCAGCCTCGAGAAGCTGCTGCTGGAGGAGCTGGGATATGGCCTGGACTTCCGTCGTGATGTCGATGGCACGCCGCTCTCGGCTGATCGAAGCTACCGGCTGCAACCGGATCTCGGATTCGTGGCGGCCGAGGCGGGCTTTCCGGGCCGCGCTCTGCTCTCGATCGGCGAAGAGGACTTTCTTTCAGCGGACGTTCGGCGGGTCGCGAAACAGCTCTTCCGCGAGGCGCTCGCCGAGCATCTCGGTCCAAGGCCGCTCGTCAGCCGTCAGCTTCTGGTCAACGGTTCCTGATGGCGCGTCGCGCTCCGAAGGAGCTTGCCGTGGACGTCGAGGCGCTGGATCGCGATGGCCACGGCATGGCCCAGACGCACTCGCGCACGCTACGGATCAGAAACGCGCTCCCGGGGGAGGCGATCGTTGCCCGCATGCTCGGGCGCCGCGGGGGAGAGTGGCGCGGCGAGGCGGTGACCATCGCCGGGACGTCGCCGGAGCGGGTCTCGCCGGCATGTCCGTATTTTCCGCGCTGCGGCGGGTGCGCCATGCAGCACGTCAGCTACGAGGCGCAACTCAAGCTGAAGAAGGAAACGCTGCTCGATGCGCTGGCGGCGCACCGGGTGTCCGTGGAGCGGGTGATGCCGGTCACCACGGGACCTCGTTTCCACTATCGCAGCCGCGCCCGGCTCGGTGTTCGGCGGGTCGGGTCCCGAGTGCTGGTCGGCTTCCGCGAAGGTTTCAGCAGTCGTGTCGCTCGAATGAGCGCCTGCGCCATTCTCAGCGAGCCGCTGGCGCGGCTCCCGGGGGCGCTCGGTGATCTGATCGGCGGGCTGTCGCGGCCGGAACGGGTCCCTCAGGTAGAGGTCGCGGCGGGAGACGACGCGGCGGCGATGATCCTTCGCCACCTGGAGCCGCTGACCGCGGCCGATACAGAACGTCTGGCGTCATTCGCCCGGATGCACCGGCTCCGCTGCTACACCCAGTCCGGCGGGTACGACACCGTGCGCGATGTCGCCGGCGCGCCGCCGTATCTCGGCTACGCAAACGTCGACTACGGCCTGCACTTCCTGTTTCGGCCGACCGACTTCACCCAGGTCAACCTCGCGATGAACAGAAAGCTCGTACGGGCTGCGCTCGCCGGGCTGGCAGCGCCTCCGGGCAGCCGGGTGCTGGATCTGTTCTGCGGTATCGGAAACTTTTCCCTGCCCCTCGCCGCCAGCGGGCTTCGCGTTCGGGGATTCGAAGCGTCTGCGGAAGCCGTCGACCGTGCGCGTCTGAATGCGGCCAGGAACGGGCTCGGCGACCGGTGTGAGTTTGCCGTCGAGGATCTGTATGATGCCGACTGCCTGAATCTGGGGCAGGCCGAATATGTGCTTCTGGACCCACCGCGGTCGGGTGCCGGCGGGAACCTGGCGGTGTGGCTGCGCAGGAGCGGCGCGCGCCGGGTTGCTTACGTCAGCTGCTCGCCGGCCTCTTTCGCTGCGGATGCGGCAGTGCTGAATCAGGCGGGATTCGTGCTTGAGCAGGTCGGCGTGTTCGACATGTTTCCGCACACGGCGCACGTCGAGACGCTGGGCATCTTTCGGCTCGGGTCTTCCTGAACAGGGGTCTTCGTAGAGCGATGGTCAAAGCCACAGACACCATTCCGCGGCTGCCGGATGGCCGGGTTGACGTCGAGGCGTGGAGTCGGCGGCTCGACACCGACCAGCAGACGGGAACCGGCCTGATCGCTTCGTCGCTCTCCCTGATCCGGGGTCTCGATGCGCGCAGCGACGAGCTTCTCGAGCGGGGTCTGGAGCTCGCGAATCTGGTCCTCGTCCTCAACATGGACCCCCAATCCGTATCGGCGGCTCTTCTGTACCTGCCGGTCCGCACCGGCGCGCTCACGCTGGACCAGGTACGCGTCGTGACCGGCGCGGAGGTCGCCTCGCTCGTCGAGGCCGTGGTGCGCCTGGCCGATACCAGTCTTCTCGAGATGTCGAGCTCCAGGATGCAGGCGAGCGAGTCGCGCAACCAGG
>JASFLG010000112.1:0-9783 GCA_050118205.1 Pseudomonadales bacterium | reverse complement strand
CCCGTGCCGGGCTTCGAGGAGGTGACCACCATCGAGCTCGCCGTTCACGAGGGCGGGGTGCGCGCGCTGACCCAGGTGGACTACGACTGGGGCATGCTGTTTCTCGGCATGGAGCCCGGGCCCATGGGCGTGACCTCGGCGCTCGGGTGCCTGCTCGGAGCCGGCTGGCTGATCGTCACGGGCGCGGGCTCCTGGCGGATCATGGCCGGCTCCCTCGCGGGCCTGGTCGCTGCGGTGAGCGCACTCGGTGCGGTCGGTCCCGTCGACGACCCGGCGTTTGCCATGCCCTGGTACTGGCACGCGGTCATCGGCGGCTGGGCGTTCGGCACCGTGTTTCTGGCCACCGATCCCATGGCCGCGGCCACCACCCGCGCCGGGCGCTGGGTGTTCGGCGCCCTGGTCGGCGTGCTCACCGTCGTCGTCCGGCTCACCAACCCGGCCTACTTCGAGGGCGTCGTGTTCGCGATTCTGCTGGCGACCATCTTTTCTCCCCTGTGCGACTACTTCGTGGTGGAACGCAACATCGTCCGCCGTCGTCGCCGTCTGGAAGAGGCAGCCGGCCGCGAAGGAGGCGCGGGATGATGGCAACGTCGCCCCTGCGTGCCCTGGGGGTGCTGCTGGCGGTGACGCTGGTCTGCGCGGTGCTGGTCAGCGCGTCGGCGATTCTGCTGCGCCCCCTGCAGCTCGAGCACGAGCTGGCCAAGCGTTACCGCAACGTGGTGGCGCTGACCGGTCTCGTGGCGCCGGGTGCCGTGCTCGACGATGCGACGGTTCGCGATGTGGTGTCGCATCTCGATGCGCGTGTGCTGAACCTCGAAACGGGCACATTCGTGCCGGACGCGTCGCCGGACGACGTGGATTCGCGCGCGGCAATCGAAGACCCGGCACGGTCTGATCCCATTCCACCGGATGCCGACCTGGCAAGGCTCGGACGGCGCCCCCGCGAAGAGGTCGTCTATCTGGTCTGGGTGGACGGAATGCTGTCGCGGGTCATACTGCCGATCTACGGTCAGGGCATGTGGTCCACCCTGTATGGTCTGATCGCCCTCGAGGCGGACCTCAACACCATCGCGGCGGTCACCTTTTACGAGCAGGCGGAGACCGCGGGGCTCGGCGACCGGATCGAGGATCCGGGCTGGCAGGCGCGCTGGGCCGGACGCCGGATTTACGATACCGGCGGCAACGTGCGGTTCCGGGTCGCGGGCGGCCAGGTGGACCCCGGCGCGCCGGTGGCGGTGCACCAGGTGGACGGGCTCTCCGGCGCCACGGTCACTTCGAATGCGGTCACCGCGCTGATGCGCTTCTGGTTCGGCGAGCGGGGCTACCGCCCGTTCCTCGAGTGGTTGGCCGCGCAGCCACCGTCGCCGCCTTCCCGGGGACGGCGGACATGAGCGAGGAGGGACGGACATGACGGTACGCGAGACGCTCTTCGATCCGCTGATTCGACAGAATCCGGTGACCCTGCAGGTGCTCGGCATCTGCTCGGCGCTCGCCATCACCAACTCGCTGCGTTCCGCGCTGATCATGGGAGCCTCGCTCACCGCGGTGCTGGTGTTCGCGAACGCGTCGGTGAGCGCCATCCGGCGTCTCATCCCGCCGGCGCTGCGGATCATCATACAGATGACCATCATCGCGACCGGCGTGATGGTGGTCGACCAGGTCCTGAAGGCCTTCGCGCCGGAGACGTCGCGCACGCTGTCCGTCTTCGTCGGCCTCATCGTGACGAACTGCATCGTCCTCGGTCGCACGGAGGCTTTCGCTGCCAAGAATCCCGTGCACCTCTCCATACTGGACGGGATCGGCAACGGCCTCGGTTACACGCTGGTGCTGGTGGTGGTCGCCACGATCCGCGAGTGCCTCGGCGCCGGCACCCTGCTCGGCTACGAGGTGCTGCCGCTGGCGTCCAGCGGCGGCTGGTACGTGCCCAACCAGCTGCTCCTCCTGCCACCCAGTGCTTTCTTCATCATCGGTTTTCTGATCTGGGGGATTCGTACCTGGCGCACCGAGCAGGTGGAGGCGAGGGAGTTCCGGGAGGTGGCGGTCCGGCCTGTCACGGGAGCCCTGGAGCCTTCCGCGGCCTATGCGCCGGCGCGGTCGCCCGCAGGGGGCACCACGTCGTGAGCGGGCTTGTCGACATCTTCGTGCGCGCCGTGCTGGTGGAGAATCTGGCGCTCGCCTTCTTTCTCGGCATGTGCACGTTTCTGGCGGTCTCGAAGCAGGTGAAGACCGCAATCGGGCTGGGCGCAGCGGTGATCGTGGTGGAGAGCATCAGCGTGCCGCTGAACAACCTGATCTACAACCACCTGCTCCGCGAGGGCGCGCTGGCATGGGCCGGTCTCGGCGATCTCGACTTCTCCTTCCTGGGCCTGATCAGCTACATCGGCGTGATCGCGGCCATGGTGCAGGTGCTCGAGATGTTCCTGGCCCGGTACGTACCCGCACTGTACGCGACGCTGGGCATCTTTCTGCCGCTGATCACGGTGAACTGCGCCATCCTGGGCGCGTCGCTGTTCATGGTGCAGCGGGACTACGACTTCACCGAGAGTCTGGTGTACGGCGTCGGGGTCGGTATCGGCTGGGCGCTCGCCATCGTCGCGCTGGCAGGGCTGCGAGAGAAGATGCGCTACAGCGACGTGCCGGAGGGCCTGGAGGGCCTCGGGATCACATTCGTCACGGCCGGGCTCATGTCCCTGGCCTTCATGGGCATCTCCGGCATCGAGCTGTAACCCGTGCAGGAAGTCGCGCTCGCTGCCGGTCTCTTCACCCTGGTGGTCATGGTTCTGGGGGTGCTGATTCTCTTTGCCCGCGCCATGCTGGTGCCGAGCGGTCCCGTCACCATCAACGTCAACGGTGAGCGCGACTTTCGGGTCAGCGCCGGCGATAAGCTTCTCGGCGCGCTCACGGAGGTGGGTCTGTACCTGCCGTCGGCCTGTGGGGGCGGCGGCACCTGCGGGCAGTGCAAGGTGCAGGTCCTGGAGGGAGGTGGGGATCTGCTGCCGACCGAGCGGTCGCACATCAACAGGAAAGCGGCCGCGGAAGGCATGCGTCTGGCCTGCCAGCTGACCGTGCAGGGAGACATGAAGATCGTCGTGCCGGAAGACGTGTTCGGTGTCAGCCGCTGGACCTGCACGGTGAGGGAGAGCACCAGCGTGGCGACCTTCATCCGCGAGATCGTTCTCGCGCTGCCGCCGGGTGAGCACATCCGCTTCAAGGCGGGTGGTTATGTGCAGGTGGAATGCCCGCCGCACCGGATGGCGTATCGGGACATCGACGTGCCGCCGGCATTTCGCGATGACTGGCAGCGTTACAACCTGTTCGCGCTCGAGTCGAACGTGACCGGCAGCACGACCCGAGCCTACTCCATGGCGAACTACCCGGCCGAAGACGAGGTGATCATGCTCAACGTGCGCATCGCCCCGCCACCGCCGGCAGCGCCGCCGGGAACGCCGCCCGGCGTGATGTCGTCCTATCTCTTCAGCCGCAAGCCGGGTGACGCGGTGCAGGTCTCGGGTCCCTACGGGCACTTCTTTGCCCGGCAGAGCGACGCGGAGATGATCTTCGTCGGCGGCGGCGCCGGGATGGCACCCATGCGCTCGCACATCCTCGATCAGCTGAAAAGGATTCGTACCGGGCGCCGTATCAGCTTCTGGTACGGCGCGCGCAGCCGGCGCGAGGCGTTCTATGTGGACCTCTTCGACGGCCTCGCCGCCGAGCACGACAACTTCAGCTGGCACCTGGCGCTGTCCGAGCCCCTTCCGGAGGACCACTGGACCGGGCCGACCGGCTTCGTGCACGACGTGCTCTATCGCGCTTACCTCAGGGATCACCCGGCGCCCGAGGACTGTGAGTACTACCTCTGCGGGCCGCCGGTGATGAATGCCGCCGTTATTGCGATGCTGGAGAGTGAGGGCGTGCCCAGGGACAATATCCTCCTGGATGACTTCGGAGCCTGAGTGGAAAGTTACGCAATGGGCAGGATGCCGACGTGCAGGTGAGGGATTTCATGACCCGGGAGGTCATCACCGTGGCACCGGAGACGGAGGTCCTGAGCGCGCTGCTGCTGCTCGCGGAGAACGACATCGGCGGAGCCCCGGTGATCGATCCGTACGGCGCCGTGGTCGGAATTCTCACCGAGAGGGACTGCCTGGCCTGCTGCCTGGAAGCGACGTACCACTCCGAGTACGGCGGGCTGGTCTCGGAGTACATGTCCGCGCAGGTCACGTGCCTGGCGCCCGACGAGGGCCTCGTGCAGGCCGCGGAGCGGTTCGTCAGCCTGCCCTACCATCGCTTTCCCGTGGTGGAAGGTGGCGTGCTGGTCGGCGTCATCAGCCGGCGGGACGTGATACGGGCTCTGGCGGAGGCATGGCAGTAGTGCGGGTCACGCCCTTTCCGGGCCGGATGCTGATCTGCAGCCTGGCCGTGCTGCTCGGTGCCTGCAGCGGCGACGACGGCAACCCCGGGCCACCTGGACCGCCCGGTCCGCCGGCCGGCGTGGACATCGCCAACGCGCAGGCGCTCGAGGCGACCATCGGGTCCGTCAGCATCGGCAGCCCGCCGGTGGTCACCTTCACGTTGCATGACGGCAACGGCAATCCGGTCAAGCACCTGCCTGCCTCGGCAGTGAGCTTCAACATCGCCAAGCTCGTGCCGGGTACGAACGGCAATCCGAGCGCCTGGCAGAGCTACCTGAACGACGTGGAGCAGCCGGGGGTCGGCCCCGGCACCGAGCCGGCGGTTCGGGCGGTGACGGAGAACGGCGCGGCGGGAACCCTGACCGACAACGACGATGGGTCGTATACCTACACGTTCGCCACCGACGTGACGGATGTCACGGAGCCGTTACCGGTCGCCTACGACCCGGCGCTCACCCACCGCGTGAGCCTGGAAATCCGCGGCTACGCGCCGGTGCGCAACCCGATCTACGATTTCAGGCCCGGTGATGAGGCCACCAGCGGGCTCTTCACCCGGGAGATCGCCGGGACGGCCGCCTGCAACGTCTGCCACGCCGACCTCGCGCTGCACGGCGGCGCCCGCTTCGAGGTGCGCGAGTGCGTTCTCTGCCACAACCCGGGCTCGACGGACGCGAACAGCGGTAACACCCTGGACATGACGGTGATGACCCACCGCATCCATCGCGGCTCGAACCTGCCGAGCGTGATGGCCGGCGGTGATTACTGCATCTACGGTCGTGGCGGCGTGCCGCACTGCTATGGCACGGTGGTCTATCCCCAGGACATCCGGGCTTGCGCCAACTGCCACGACTCGGACGATGCGGACACGCCGGATGCGTTGAACTGGTACACGGTGCCGACCGCGGCAGCCTGCGGCTCGTGCCACGACGACGTCGACTTCGAGACCGGAGAGAACCACGCGGACATACCCGTGGCGGACAACACCCTGTGCGCGAGCTGTCATACGGACGAGAGCTCCCGCATCGAGGTCCGCCAGGCGCACAGGATGCGCGAGCGCGAAGCGGCCGGCGCCTATCGCTACAGCGTCCTCGGGGTAACGAGCCCGGGACCGGGCGGCGCGCCGGTGGCGACGTTCTCGGTGACCGATCCCACGGATGGCGACCGCCCTTACGATCTGGCGGCGACCCCGGCGCTCGCGAACGGCGGCCTGCGCCTGTCGCTCGCCTGGCCGACCGTGGACTACAGCAACCTGGGGGGCGGTCCCGCCAATGCGCAGCCCCCGGCAGTCGCCGTTTTCGACACGGGAGCGCTGCAGGCGGTCTCGAATGGCGACGGCACCTACGACCTGACGCTTGCCACCGTGCCCGCCGACCAGACCGGCTCCGGGGTGGTGGTCCTCGAAGGGGCGGTGACGGATCCGGAGCTCGGTGCTCTGGGGGTGACCAACGCGCATCGCTACTTCGCCATCACGGATGATCCGTCGGCGCCGGTGCCGAGACGCACGTCGGTGGCGATGAGCCGCTGCAACGACTGCCACGACTCGCTGTCCTTTCACGGGGGCCGCAATACGGACTCCATCGAGTCGTGCCAGACCTGCCACAATGCGGACGCCGCCCGCGGCGGCACGCCGAGCCGCGGACCCATGGACATGAAGCACTTCCTGCATCGCAATCACGCGGTGGACGATGTCGACTACCCGCAGCCGGCGAGCAACTGTCTCGCCTGTCACGTCGACGGCGGCTACTACCCGGTGAGCAGCGCCTCCGGCGTGCGGCCCACCAGCGCCGACCGCGGCACCGATCCCGCGGACCCGTTCGACAACGACCGGATCACGGCCAATGCAGCCGCCTGCGGTGTGTGCCACGACACGCCGGATGCCCGGGCGCACATCGGCCAGAACGGCGGCTCGTTCGCCGCCTGTCTCGCCGCCGACGGTACCGTGTTCCGCAAGGTGGACGTGTGCGGCAGCCAGGCTACCCTGGGGGAGGTCATCGAGGAGAGCTGCCGGGTCTGTCACGGTCCCGGCAGGAGTGCGGACGTGGCCGAGGTGCATGGTCTGTAGCCTCGGACTAAGGAAGGAACGACGGTGCAGATGAACGGGACGGGGGTGATCCGATGCTTGCGGCTGTTCCTGCTGCTCGCCAGCGTCGGCGGGACGGTCCTGCCGGCTGCGGCGGCGGAGGTCCCGGTGGCGCACTACACCGACCAGGGGGCCGAGGGCTGCGTGCGCTGTCACGCCGGCGAGAAGATGGCCGTCATCGCCGAGACGCCGCACGGTGATGCGACGAATCCCTACTCGCCCTATGCGCACAGCGGTTGCGAAGCCTGCCACGGACCAGGCAGCCTGCACGTGTCGCGGGCGCGGGGCGGGGCCGGCTTCCCGGCCCTGATCCGGTTCGGGCGCGGCGGTGACCCGCCCGCCGTGCAGCTCGAAGCGTGCCTCGCCTGCCATGCGGAGCCCATGGGCGACCTACCGGGCATGAGCTGGTCCGGCAGTCTGCACGACACGGGGCGTATGACCTGCTCCACGTGCCACGAGATCCACACCAGCGCGCACCCGCTGGCAGGCCGGGAGGCGCAGGTCGCCAGCTGCGGACGATGCCACGAGGCGCAGATCGAGAATCACCGACGATTCGACGCCAAAGGGATCGATATCGACCGGCTGACCTGTTTCGACTGTCACGATCCGCATCAGCTGGTCCGACCGGGTGGGTGAGGGATGGCCGTATCGATTCGCTCCGTCTTCCTTCTGGCTCTCTGGTTGGGCTTCGTGCAGGCGGCTGGCGGCGCGGTGAACGACCACGGGCTGACGGCCGGGGGCGCGGATACCTGCCTCGGCTGCCATAACGATGCTTCCATGCGCGTCATCTTCCGCACCGCGCACGGGCGAAAGGCGGATCCCGACTCGCCCATGGCGTCGCTGCAGTGCGAGACGTGCCACGGTCCGGGCGCCGAGCACAGCGACCGGCGGATTGCGGGCCCGGCGCACCCGCGGATCGTCGACTTCGCAGCGGACAGCACGACGCCTGCTGCGGCTCAGAACGCGGTGTGCGAGGGTTGCCATGAGCGCGACGTGGGCCTCGCCTGGCACGGGAGCGTGCACGAGCGCAACGACGCCACCTGCGTGAGCTGCCATAAGGTGCACACCGAACGCGATCCGGTGAGTCTGCAGGGCGCTCAGGCCGGGGTCTGTTTCGACTGTCACCGGGCGGTGCGCGCGGACACCATGAAACCCTCGACGCACCCGATCCGCTTCGATGCCATGACCTGCACGGATTGCCATGCGCCGCATGGCGCCCAGGCACCGGCGCTGCTGAACGCACCCACCACCAATGAGCTCTGCCTCGGCTGCCACGCCGAATACCGGGGTCCCATGCTCTTCGACCATCCGCCGGTGAGCGAGGACTGCGGGCTCTGCCACGCGGCGCACGGATCGATTCATCCGGCCCTGCTGGTGCGCCGCGAGCCGCTGCTGTGCCAGAGCTGTCACTCGCGCCGTGGCCATCCCAGCCTCTCGTTCACCGATGACGGTCTGGCTGGCGGCCGGCCGTCGGCCATGCTGCTGGGCCAGAGCTGCAGCAACTGCCACGTCCGGGTGCATGGATCCAATCATCCTTCCGGCTTCAGCCTGATGCGTTAGCGGCATGCGCAGGGCACGTCATCTGGTTCTCGATGCGGCGCTGGCGACGGTGGTGGCCACCGCCGCCGGACACGTCGGGGCGGAAGCACCGCCCGGCTGGCGATGCGCGAGCTGCGTGCCCGACCGGCCCTGGTCGCTGGATCTCTCCGCATCGCCGGCCTGGGTCAGTGACGATGCCTACCACTTCGGGGACTACACCGGGCTCACCGAGCAGGGCGCGTACCTGCTCGGGACGTTCTCGGGCACCTACGTCGGCCCGGCTACCGGCTACTTCCGTTTCGACGGGTTCTCTGCCGGGCCGGACGCGGCGGCCGTGTTCGCGGAGGCGGGGCAGCAGAGCACGTGGCGTCTGGCGGTGTCCTATCAGGCGATCCCGCGCCGTTTCTACGACAGCACGGTGACACCCTACCGCGGCAACGGCGGAGAGGCGCTGACCCTGCCGGCAGGCTGGGTGCGCGCGCCGACCACGGCCGGCATGAGCGCGCTCTCCCGGACGTCGTCGCCGGTGGACGTCCGGCGCGACGTGGACGTGCTCGAGCTCGATCTGCGCATCCGTCCGGACAGCCGCTGGTCGTTCCTCTCGGACTACCGCCGCCTGCGCCGGCAGGGCCGGAATCTGTCCGCCGGAAGCTTTCTCGCAAACGCCGAGGCGCTCGTCTCGCCCGTCGACCATACTACCGACGAGCTGACGTTGGGCGTGGCGCTGCACGGGCAGGGCTGGGAGGCGAGCCTGCGCTACCTGGGATCGTTCTTCGACAACGGCGAGGAGACGCTCACCTGGGACAACCCGTTCACCGGTGTGCCCGGCGCCGACTCGGGCCGCACGGCGCTCGCCCCGGACAACGAGGCGCAGCAGCTCGCGCTGGCCGGATCCATGCGGCTGCCGGGGCGAACCGTGGTGAGCGCGCGCCTGGCGGGTGGTCGGATGACTCAGGACGAGCACCTCCTCCCCTACACGACGAACCCGGATCTGCAGACGATGCCATTGCCCCGGAGCCGTGCGGACATCCGTGCGAATACGGCGAGCGCGGGGATCCGCGTGGTCAGCTCGCCGTGGCGACGGGTGACGCTGGAAGCGGATCTCCGCTTCAACGAGCTGAACACCGCCAAGATGGTGAACGCCTGGGAGTACGTGGTGACGGACAGCCTGCCGGCGGAATTTCCGGTCGAGAACCCGGGCTACGATTACCAGCGCACCGAGCTGAGCCTGCGCGGCGAGTATCGGACAAGCCGTGCCCTGCGGCTCGAGATCGGGCTCGATGCCCGACGCTTCGAGCGCACGCGCCAGGAACGCGCCCGGACGGATACGGAGCGTCTGTGGTTGCGCCTGCACCGGCGCCTGGGTGATGGCGCCGATCTGGATTTCGATCTCTTCGGGGAGCGGCGTGGCGGCTCGACGTACAGGAACCCAGACGATTCGGCGGCAGGGCAGAATCCCGTGCTGCGCAAATACAACATGGCGGATCGGGACCGCTACGGGTTCAGGGTCCGCGCGACGCTGTATCCCTTCGAGCGCTGGGAGGCCGGCTGGGAGGTCGAAGCCGGCCGCGACGACTACGACGGGACCGGGATCGGGCTGACCGGGAGTCGCTATGCGCGCGCGGGTGTGGATTTCAGCTGGCTGATGGGCGCAGGGGTCTCGCTGTTCGCCTCGGCGAGCACGGAACGCATCAACGACCGGCAGTCGAACAGTCAGGCGTTTTCCACGCCGGACTGGACCGCGTCGAGCTC